>NZ_JBHXSC010000073.1:0-33623 GCF_042716505.1 Streptomyces sp. NPDC058674 | reverse complement strand
CGTCCTCCATCGGCTCGTTGCGGCTGCGGAAGCGGGCGGCCGCGTACCGGACGAGCGGGAGGTTGGCCTCGATGAGCGCCCCGCGCACCCGGGAGTGCTCACAGGTGCCCGGCTGCAGGCCCTTCAGCTGGCCGAAGAGCACCTGGGTGAGGGCCCGGGTGTCCGCGCCCCGGCTCGGGGGCCTCGGGGGGGCGGCAGGGGCCGCGGGGGCCGAGGCGGCCGAGGCGGCCTGGGGCTCCTCCCGGGGCTCCTGGCGGGGCTCTTGCTGGGGGGGCACCTGGGATTCCTGGTGGGGCTCGTGCGAGGAGGCGTGCGGGGGTTCCTGCGGGGATACCGCCGGGAGGTCCTGCTGGGGTGGCACCTGAGGCGCAGTACTGGCCGGCACGGTCACGCCACCCCTTCAGTCAACTTATCCGTCAAAAGCGGTCATAGCATCACAAGAGATGTGCACTGTGTGCAAGCACCGTATATAGCCGTGTTGACGGCAAGTTGGGGATATAGGGGCAATATGCCTCATGTGGGTACGCAAAAAGCCCCCCACCCGTCGGAGTGGGGGGCCGGAGCATCCGGAGACCGCTTCAGCGTACGGGTTCAGCGCACCAGTTCGGTCATGAACTCGCCGATGCCGGATGCGGCATCCGATATTCCCTGGAAGCCGATTCCGACCATCTCGGCGGCCCGTTTGGGCTGGGTGATGATCACGAAGAGGGCGAACACGGTCAGGACGCCCGTGATGAGCTTCTTGGTGTCCATGAGCGGTGTCGGCCTCCCCAACGGTCCTGCAAAGTCGGGTGAGTCTAACCGGTCAGATGTGATCACTCACCCGACCTTTATGGACCAAGGGCCCCGCACTCCGGGCCTTTTGCCGCCCGGTCCGCGGTGGAGGGAGGCGCAGGATGGGTGTGAGCCCACCGGTTCTGGCAGGAAACCGGTGGGTGAGGGACAGGACCTCCTTGCGGGGTCCGGGCCGCGGGCTTCCCCCTGACCGCGGCTCCCCCCGTCCCGAGCGAAGAAGGTCCCGGCTGCGGCCGGGGCCTTCTTCGCGTCCGCGCTCCCGGGCGGCGCCCCGCCCGCGCGCTACTCGATGCCGCCGGCGAGGTCCGTGATCGGCTGGACGGGTGCGATCACGGGCGCCAGCTGGTTCGGCAGGTCCATCAGCTGGTTGAGCTGGTTCAGCTCGTTGAGCTTCGCGCCGATCTCCTGGACGGAGCCCGGCGTGGCACCGGCGGGCATGCCCGGAGCCGCCGTCGGAAGGTCCGGGAGGGTCAGGGGGGCGATCGGGGCGGCCGAGGCGGCGGGTGCGGCGAGGCCCGCGGCGGCCCCCGCGAGGGCGAAGGCGGCGAGGATGCGCTGGGTCTTGGTCATGCCGTGACAACGGCCGAGCGGGCGGCCGGTCACGCGGAAGTCGTCCGGACAGGCGTGGGGGCTGGCCGCGGGCCGCGCCGGACGGTACGGAGGGCCGGCTCGCACGGAGCCGCACCGAGTCGCACGGAGCGGCACTGAGCCGCGCGGAGGCCGGCCGGGCCCGGGAACGCCGAGAGCCCCGACCCTTGCGGGGCGGGGCTCTCGGTTGAAGAGCGGTAGCGGTGGGATTTGAACCCACGGATAGCTTGCACCATCACACGCTTTCGAGGCGTGCTCCTTCGGCCGCTCGGACACGCTACCGAGAGAGAGCTTAGCCCACGGTGAGCCGTGCTCTGAAATCCGTATCCGTCACAGCGTCCGGAAGAAGCCCGTCAGCTGGCGCGCGCACTCCTCGGCGAGGACCCCGCCCACCACCTCGGGCCGGTGGTTGAGCCTGCGGTCCCGTACGAGGTCCCACAGCGAGCCGGCCGCGCCCGCCTTCTCGTCCGCCGCGCCGTAGACGACGCGGGCCACGCGCGACTGCACGAGCGCGCCCGCGCACATCACGCACGGCTCCAGGGTCACCACCAGGGTGCACCCCGGAAGCCGCCATTCCCCGAGCCGGGCGGCCGCCCGGCGCAGGGCCACCACCTCGGCGTGCGCGGTGGGGTCGCCGGTCGCCTCGCGCTCGTTGCAGCCGGCGGCGAGGAGCTCGCCGTCCGGTCCGAGCACGACGGCGCCGACCGGCACGTCGCCGGCCGGCACCGCCCGGGCGGCCTCCAGGAGCGCCCGGCGCATGGCGTCCCGCCACGGGTCCCGTACGGGATCGGGAGCGGGGCCGTGCGTACCGTGCGCCTCGTGCGTGCGGGTCACAGGCGGACGGCCTCCAGGACCTCGGTGGCGCCGAGCGACTCGGCGATCTCCGAGAGGGCGTCCCCCTGGAGGGTCATCAGCTGCTTGTTCGTGACCCCGAGGTCGTCCAGCAGCCGGGGGTCGCCGAGGGGACCGGCCGTCACCGGCTCCGCGCCGGATCCGCCCGCCTCCTCCTCGTCGTCGTCCACGAAGGCGGCGATGGGTTCCTCCTCGCCGTCCTCGGTGCCGTCCAGGTCCAGCTCGTCGAGTTCGTCCTCCTCCTCGTCGCTGCCCAGCAGCTCTTTGGTCAGCATCGAGCCGTAGGAGCTGCGGGCGGCCGCGGCGGCGTTCGATACGTAGTACCGCGGATCCTCCTCGCCGTCCACGCGGACGACGCCGAACCAGGCGTCCTCCTGCTCGATGAGGGCGACCACCGTGTCGTCGTCGACAGCGGCGGAACGGGCGAGATCGATCAGATCACTGAGGGACTCGACGTCGTCGAGTTCCATGTCGCTCGCTTCCCACCCGTCTTCGGTGCGCGCGAGCAGTGCGGCGAAGTACACCGTGACTCTCCCACTGGTCTTAGGCGTGCCGGTTGGAGGTCCCCCCGGCCGGAGGATGGGGTGGAACGGCTGTGCTGCTCGCCGTCCGTGCCCCGCCCAATCGGCATCGTGGCAGAAACAGCGGCTTTGCGAGAGGTCTTCCGCGCTTGCGTCGCGCCGTGCCGTGCGCCGTGCGGTGCGTACGGGGGCGCCGGGGCGGGGGTGCCGTACGGGTCCCGGGCCCTTCGGGGGGCCCTGCCGGGGCCTTGCCGGGGCCCCGCGCGGCGGCGGCCCGTTCGGCCGTGTCGGCCGCGCGCCGCGGCGCGTTCCGCGGACCGCGGCGGCGTTCACCACCGGAACGTGCGCATCCGCATCTGTTGGCGCATCCGGGCGGCGCGGGCCCGCCGGGGCTGCACGCGCTCGCGCAGCTCGCGCGCCTCGTTCAGGTCGCGCAGGAACTGCGCGCGCCGCGCTCTGCGCTGCGCCGCGGTCTCCGGCGTCCCGTCGTCGACGCTGTCGTCGCTCGACTGCGTGTCGGGCATCGGCCACCACCCCGGCTGATCCGGTCGTCCTCCTTCGCCGGCGCGAAGCAGACCCCCCGAAGCCACCTTCCCCCGGTCGGCCCGATTGATGCCACCCCGGCGCAGGTCAGACCGGTCGGGCGCGGTCCGGGAGGGCCGGGACGACGGCGACCGGGCCGTGGGCGTGCTGGAGCACCGCGTTCGCCACGGAGCCGATCATCAGCGACATCGCGCTGCGCCGCGGATGGTGGCGCCCCACCACGACCAGCGCCGCCGACCGGGACGCGTCGACCAGCCGGCCCGCCGCGTCGCCCGGCACGGCCGCCTGTTCGACCGGGACCTGCGGGTAGCGGGTGCGGTACGGGGCCAGCCGCTCCGTCTGGGACCGCAGCATCTCCCGCTCCGCCGGTACGGCGTCTCCGTCGTCGGCGAGGCCCTCCGGCGGGATCACCGCGAAGGGGCTGTCCACCACCATGGTCGGCGCGGGCGGGACCACGTACGCGGAGACCACCTGGACGGTGGTCCCCCGGGCGGCCGCCTCCGCGAACGCGAAGTCCAGGACGTCCTCGGGGGTCTCGGCGGCGTGCAGCCCGAGCACCACCCGCCCGGAGGACGCCCCTGCGGCGGCGCCGGCGCCGCGCTCCGCGTGCGGTACCACCACCACCGGGCAGGGCGCGGAGCCGGCCACGGCGCGGCTGCTGGAGCCCAGCAGCAGGGTGGCGAAGCCGCCGCGGCCCCGGGAGCCCATCACGAGCATGCCGGCCTCCGCCCCGATCACCCGCAGCGCCTCGGGCACGGAGCCCTCCAGCGACTCGTACCGCACCACGTCGGGCAGGTCCGGGCGGGAGCCGAGCAGGACCCGGATGCGGTCGCCGACCGGGTCGGCGAACTCCTCGGGCTGCCCCCGGTCGTGCAACGCGGACCTGCGCCCCGCGTACAGCTGCGCGTGGTCGGGCAGCACGTGCGCGACGACCAGCCCGGTGCGGTGCCGCAGGGCCGCGGCCCGCGCCCACTCCAGGGCCCTCAGGCTGTGCTCGGATCCGTCGACGGCCGCGATCACCGGTGCGCTGCTCATCAGTCCAGCGTGCTGGGCGTCCGTGCGGGCCGCATCTCCGGGCGGCCGGGGCCGCGTCCGCGCCGTGGGACGCGAAGCGGTCCCGGCACCGCGTAGCCTTTCGGGTGCGGGTCGCGTCTTGCGGCCGTTTTTGCAGGTCGCAGGTCGAAACCCTGAATCCGAGTCTTGGAGGATGTTGTGCGTTTGCAGGTCGTCGATCACCCCTTGGTGGCGCACAAACTCACCACGCTGCGCGACAGGCGCACCGACTCCGCCACCTTCCGCCGCCTGGCCGACGAGCTGGTCACCCTGCTCGCGTACGAGGCCACCCGGGACGTGCGCACCGAACAGGCCGACATCGAGACCCCGGTCGGCCCGACCACCGGTGTGAAGCTCTCCCACCCCCGCCCGCTGGTCGTGCCGATCCTGCGCGCGGGCCTCGGCATGCTCGACGGCATGGTGCGGCTGCTGCCGACCGCCGAGGTCGGCTTCCTGGGCATGGTCCGCAACGAGGAGACCCTGGAGGCCTCCACGTACGCGACGCGCATGCCCGAGGACCTCTCGGGCCGGCAGGTCTACGTGGTGGACCCGATGCTCGCCACCGGCGGCACGCTGGTCGCGGCGATCCGTGAGCTCATCAAGCGCGGCGCCGACGACGTCACCGCCGTGGTGCTGCTGGCCGCCCCGGAGGGCGTCGAGGTCATGGAGCGCGAACTGGCGGGCACGCCGGTGACGGTGGTGACGGCCGCGGTGGACGAGCGGCTCAACGAGCACGGCTACATCGTGCCGGGCCTGGGCGACGCGGGCGACCGGATGTACGGCTCCGCCGAGTAGGACGGCGGTCGTACGGCGCCGCGGCGCCTCAGCAGTTCCGGGGGGACACGGGCACGGGGTTGGCCAGCAGGGCCAGCGCCTTGTCCGCGTCCTCCTTCGTGCTGAGCTCCTTGAAGGCGTCGCCGAGGATCAGGTCGATGTCGGCGCTCTCCCGGGCGTCGTTCTGCACGGTGGTGCCGGCCAGCTGGGCGCCGAGCACGGAGAAGGCCGCCTTGTCGGTGGCGGGGGAGCCCAGCAGTATCCCGGTGCCGGGGACCTTCTTGTCGAAGTCGGCCGGGGCGTTGCCGACCTTGCCGATGAGGAAGCCGCGTTTCGCGAGCTCGTCGCCGACGGCCTTGGCCAGCCCGGCGCGCGCGGTCGCGTTGTAGACGTTGACCGTGATGTCACCGGGCTTGGGCAGCACGACGGCCGGTTTCGCCGGGGCCGACGCGGCGGCGGGGGCGCCCTTGACGGCCGCCCCGGCTTTCCCGCTCGGACAGTCCTTGGAGCCCGCGGCCGTGTTCCGTTTGGGGTTGTCCCCCCGGAACACGTCGATGAGCTGCAGTGCCCCGTAGCTGATCACTGCGAGGGCGAGGGCCGCGCCGAGCACAGAGAGGATGATCCGGCGAGGGCTCCGCTTACGGCTCATGCGCGGATATGCCGTACCGGTGACGCGGTACTTTCCGCCCATGCCGGGGGGAGTGAGCATGCTCATGAGCGCAGCGTAATGCCGCTCGGTGGTGATGCCCACTCGATGATGTGCTGATACGTCAAGGGCGACCCGAAAGGCGCAATCCCGTACGAAGCGGCAGTGCCCCGCACGGAGCGGCGGTCGACGGCGGCCGTCAGTCCATTTCGAGGACGCGGGCGTGCAGCACCTGGCGCTGCTGCAGCGCGGCGCGCACGGCGCGGTGCAGCCCGTCCTCGAGGTAGAGGTCGCCCCGCCACTTGACGACGTGCGCGAAGAGGTCGCCGTAGAAGGTGGAGTCCTCGGCGAGCAGGGTCTCGAGGTCGAGCTGTCCCTTGGTCGTCACCAGCTGGTCGAGCCGGACCGGGCGCGGCGCGACGTCCGCCCACTGCCGGGTGCTTTCCCGGCCGTGGTCGGGGTACGGCTTTCCGTTACCGATGCGCTTGAAGATCACACGGAAAGCCTACCGGGCCGGTGCCCGCGGGCGCAGCCTCGCTGGGTTGGTGCAAAAGTGGCATACAGCACCAATTCGGGAGGGATGCATGAGCGAGAGCACCGACCCAGACCCGAGAACGGGCGGCGAGGCCCCGACGACCGGCGACGAGGCGGATCCGGCCGCGCGCATCGCCGCCGGGTACGCCTTCACCGGTCCCGCCCTCGACCTGGGGGCCCTGCTCTGGGACGGCGCCTGCCTGCCCGACCGGCAGATCCGCATCCCCCTGTCGATGCTCAACCGGCACGGCCTGGTCGCGGGCGCCACGGGCACCGGCAAGACCAAGACCCTCCAGCTCATCGCCGAGCAGCTCTCCGCCCACGGCGTCCCCGTCTTCCTCGCCGACGTCAAGGGCGACGTCTCGGGGATCTCGGCGCCGGGCACGCCCGACGGGAGGGTCGCCGGGCGGGCCGCGGACGTCGCCCAGGAGTGGCGCGCCACCGGCTTCCCCAGCGAGTTCTACTCGCTCGGCGGCATCGGCCCCGGCATCCCGCTCCGCTCCACCGTGACCAGTTTCGGCCCGGTGCTGATGTCCAAGGTGCTCCGGCTCAACCAGACGCAGGAGCAGTCCCTCGGCCTGATCTTCCACTACGCGGACTCCAAGGGCCTGGAGCTCATCGACCTCAAGGACCTGCGCGCCGTCGCCGCCTTCCTCGTCTCCGACCAGGGGAAGCCGGAACTCAAGGGCATCGGCGGGCTGTCGACGGCGACGGCCGGGGTGATCCTGCGGGCACTCACCGCCTTCGAACAGCAGGGCGCCGCAGAGTTCTTCGGCGAGCCCGAGTTCGACACCGGCGAGCTCCTCCGTACGGCCGCCGACGGCCGCGGAACGGTCTCCGTGCTGGAGCTCCACGCCGTCCAGGACAAGCCGCAGCTCTTCTCCACCTTCCTGATGTGGCTGCTGGCCGACCTCTTCAACGACCTGCCTGAGGTCGGCGACCTGGAACGGCCCAAGCTGGTCTTCTTCTTCGACGAGGCGCACCTGCTGTTCGACGGGGCCTCGAAGGCCTTCCTCGAGTCCATCACCCGGACGGTCCGCCTCATCCGCTCCAAGGGCGTCGGCGTCTTCTTCGTGACGCAGACCCCGAAGGACGTGCCGGCCGACGTCCTCGCCCAGCTCGGCAACCGGGTGCAGCACGCGCTGCGCGCCTTCACCCCCGACGACGCCAAGGCGCTGAAGGCGGCGGTGCGGACCTTCCCCGACTCCCCCTACGACCTGGAGGAGCTGCTCACCGGCCTGGGGACCGGCGAGGCGGTCGTCACCGTGCTCAGCGAGAACGGCGCCCCGACCCCGGTCGCGGCGACCCGGCTGCGCGCCCCGGAGTCGCTGATGGGCCCGATCGACGCGGCCGCCCTGGACCGGGCGGTGAAGTCCTCGCCGCTCCACTCGCGCTACGCGGAGCCGGTCGACCGTGCGTCCGCGTACGAGAGGATCAGCGCCGAGCAGGCCGCGGCCGAGGCGGCGGCGGAGGCGGCGGCGGCCGCCGCGGAGGCCGAGAAGGAGGCCAGGACGGCGCAGAAGGCGGGCGCGCGCGGCGCCCCGCGGCCCGATCCCTCGCTCGCCGAACAGGTCGTGGGCAGCGGGCTGTTCCGCTCGCTGGCCCGCTCGATCGGGACGCAGCTGGGCCGGGAGATCTCGCGGTCGGTCTTCGGGACGGCGCGCAAGCGCAGGTGAGGTCGCGCGGCCCCGGGCCGGCGCTCGGGGCCGCGTACCGGCCCGTGGAGCAGCCCGCGTACCGGCCCGCGTGCCGGCCCGCGGAGCGGTCCAGGAGGAATCGAGGGAACCTGGTACCCGGACCGGACCGGGCGCTGACAGACTCGGTGCATGCGGACCGAACTCACCGACACCACGTCCAGCAAGGTCAACCGGGCCCTGCTCGAGGCCCGCCGGGCCATAGGAAGCCCCGGCCTGGGGCTGGTGCTGACGCTCGTCGTCGTCACCGACGAGGAGAACGCCTACGACGCCGTGCGCGCGGCCTCCGAGGCCTCGCACGAGCACCCGTGCCGCATCATCGCGGTGATCAAGCGGACCTCCCGGGGTCCGCACAAGCTCCGCGCGACCCGGCTCGACGCGGAGCTGAAGGTCGGCACGGACGCCGGGACGGGCGAGGTCGTCATGTTGCGCCTGCACGGGGAGCTGACCGGTCAGGCGGGCTCGGTCGTGCTGCCGCTGCTCCTGCCGGACGCCCCCGTGGTGGCGTGGTGGCCGGCCGACGCCCCCGCCGATCCGGCCCGGGACTCCCTCGGCAGGCTCGCCCAGCGCCGGATCACCGACGCCCAGGCCGCGTCCGACCCGGTGGGCGCGCTGGACGTGCGCGCCGCCTCGTACCAGCCTGGGGACACCGACCTCGCGTGGACCCGGCTGACGCCGTGGCGGGCGCTGCTGGCGGCGGCCCTGGACCAGAAGCCGCTGCCCGTGACCGGCGCGACGGTGGAGAGCGAGCCCGACAACCCGAGCTCCGAACTGCTGGCGCGCTGGCTGGAGGACCGGCTGGGGGTGCCGGTGGCCCGGGTGGCGAGCGAGGGCCCGGTGATCACGGGCGTGGCGCTGCACACCGGGGGCGGCGAGATCCGCGTGGACCGGCCCGCGGGCGTGCTGGCCACCCTGAGCCTGCCGGGCAGTCCCGACCGCCGGGTGGCCCTGAAGATCCGCGGCGGGGCCGAGCTGATCGCGGAGGAGCTGCGCCGGCTCGACGCGGACGAGGTCTACGGCTCCGCGCTGCGGCGGCGGCCGCTCCAGAGCGCGCTTTCCGCGTAGTGGTTGTCGTACGTCGGTGAACTGTCCTTGATGTCCTGCACGGTGGCCTCGCCCGCGTGGACCCGGCCGAGGAGCCGGTAGTAGTCGAAGCGGCCCATGCCGGGGGTGAAGCCCACGAACACGGCGGCCGGGTGTCCGGCGGCCGGGGCGAAGGCGTGCTTGACGCCGGGCGGGACCGAGAGGAAGTCGCCGGCGCCGAGGGTGTGGATCTCGTCGCCGACGAGGACGTCGAGCCGGCCGGCGGTGACGTGGAAGAACTCGGTCGCCCTGGTGTGGAAGTGCACCGGGGCGCCGGCCGCGCCCTCGTCGAAGGTGGCCGTGTTGCAAGTGAGTTCGGCGGTGTCCGTGAGCAGTGTGATGAGGCTGCCGGGGGCGTCCTGGATGGCTTCGGCGGTGGCGGCGCGGGTAACGATCTCTGTCATGTCCCCCAATCTACGGGCCGGACAGACCGGCGGCAGGGGTCAACCGGGTGCCCGTCCGGCCGGTCGGGCGGGGAACCGGCGTCGATCGGGCGTGGGGCCGGCGGTCAACCGGGCGTGGGGCCGGCGGTCAACCGGGCGTGGGGCCGGTCGCCTTGGCGGCCTTCGCGGCGGCCTTCGCCTCCTGCTTGTGGGCGCGTACCTTGGCCAGGGACTCGGGGCCGGTGATGTCGGCCGCCGAGCGGTGGACACCGGCCTGCCCGTAGCCGCCGGCCGCCTCCCGCCAGCCCTCCGGGCGCACGCCCAGGCGCTTGCCCAGCAGGGCGAGGAAGATCTGCGCCTTCTGCTCGCCGAAGCCGGGCAGGTCCTTCAGCCGCCCCAGGAGCTCCCCGCCCGTCCCGACGCCGGCCCAGACGGCCTCGGCGTCCCCGTCGTAGTGCTCCACCAGGTACGCGCACAGCTGCTGCACCCGTTTGGCCATCGACCCCGGGTAGCGGTGCACGGCCGGCTTCTCGGAGAGGAGGGCGGCGAAGGCCTCCGGGTCGTAGGAGGCGATCACGTGCGCGTCCAGGTCGTCGGCGCCGAGCCGCCGCGCGATCGTCCAGGGCCCCGAGAAGGCCCACTCCATCGGCACCTGCTGGTCCAGCAGCATCCCGACGAGGGCGGCGAGCGGGCTCCGCGACAGCAGGGCGTCGGCCTCCGGCTGCTGCGCGATGTGGAGGGTGGTGTCCTTGTCCATGGCTCCAGCGTGGCCCGCGCGGGCGCTCCCCGCGCGGGCGGCGCACCGCGCGCCTAGCGTGAGTACACGACGGGCGCGCGACCCGACGGGCACGCGCACCCCGCAGGCATGCGCACACGACACAGGAGTCGATCGATCATGGCTGAGTTCCCGGAAGGCGCACCGTGCTGGGCGGACGCGATGTTCACCGACGTGGAGGGTGCCAAGGCCTTCTACGCCGACGTGCTGGGCTGGACCTTCGGCGAGGCCAGCAGCGAGTACGGCAACTACACCCAGGCCTACTCCGACGGGAAGGCCGTCGCCGCCGTCGTCCCGCCGATGCCGGGGGCGGACGCCCCGTCCCAGTGGTGCCTGTACTTCGCCTCGTCGGACGCGGCGGCCACCGCCGAGAAGGTCAAGGCGGCCGGCGGAGAGCTGCTGATGGAGCCGATGCGGATCGGCGCCCTCGGCACGATGCTGATCGCGAAGGAGCCGAGCGGGGCGGTGTTCGGCGTCTGGCAGCCGGGCGAGCACAAGGGCTTCGAGAAGACGGGCGAGCCGGGCTCCTTCGCCTGGGCCGAGGTCTTCACCCGGGAGCCGGCCGCGACGGACGCCTTCCTGCCGCGGGTCTTCCCGTACGAGGTCAAGCGGATGGAGCCGGGGGACGACCCGGAGGCCGCCGACATGGACTTCAAGGTCTTCGGCCTGGGCGGTTCCGGGCTGGACGACGCGGTGCTGGGCCGGATGAGGATGGGCGGCGAGTTCCCGCCGGAGGTCCCCTCCTACGTCCAGCTCTACTTCGCGGTCCCGGACTGCGACGAGGCGGTGGCCAAGACGAAGAAGCACGGCGGGGCGCTGCAGTTCGGCCCCATGGACAGCCCGTTCGGGCGCTTCGCGGCGGTCACCGACCCCCAGGGGGCGGCCTTCGCGGTGATGGACCTGTCGACGACGGTCGGCGAGCTGCCGACGCTGTCGGACGCCTAGACCGCCTGGTTGGACCGCCCGGTCCGGCGCTCCCGAGAAAATTCCTCCGGCGGGCTGTCACATCCGTGCGCCGCCGCGGGTCAGTGCGGTGAAGGCCGGGGCGAGAGCGCTCCGGCCCCAGCCAGGGGAGCGAACCTCATGTCCACCACCGCCGTCGTGTTCACCCTCGTCGCCGCGTTCCTGTCGGGCTTCTCGGCCGTCTCGACGTTCCTCGGCGCCACGTGGGTCGTCGAGCCCCTCGCCGAGTACGGCGTGCCGCGCGCCTGGTGGACCTGGCTCGGGGTCGCCAAGGCCGCGGGCTCGGCGGGCCTGCTGGCGGGCCTCGTCGTCCCCGCCGTCGGCGTCGCCGCCGCGGTCGGGCTCGGGCTGTACTTCACCGGCGCCGTGATCACCGTGCTGCGCGCCCGCTCCTACGCCCACGTCGTCTTCCCCGTCGTGTACGGCGCCCCGGCCGTCACCGCCCTGGTCCTCGGCTTCTGAGCGGTCGGCGGGCCGGGGCGGTGACGGCCGCGCCCCGGCAGCAGCGGCGGCTATCCGGTCGCTTCCGCGGACCCGGTCCCGGCCGCCACGGGGGAGCTGGGGTGCACCTCCCGCTCGACGCGCGGGAGGATCTCGGGCAGGTAGACCTCCTGGATGGCGGCTCCGTCGCCGTGGGCCTCCCAGTGCGCCCGGCTCGCCCAGCGTTCGACGAGGACGAACCGGCCGGCGTCCTCGTGCGAGCGGTACGCCTCCCAGGCGATGCAGCCGTCCTCGGCGAGGCACAGCGGGCGCATCCGGGCCAGGGCGTCGGCGACCGGTCCGGCGTCGTCCGGTTCGGGGACCCGGGCGATGACGACGAGGTCGAACATCACGCCTCCTCGGCCGCGGTGCGGGCCAGTTCGGGCAGCCACTCGGCCACGGGCGGGAGGGCGCGGCCGAGCCGGGCGGCGCGGTCCGTCGCGACGCCGAAGTCGGCCGGGCAGGAGAAGGGGGACAGCGCGGGGTCGCCCGCCGGGTCGTCCTTCTCCACCACGGTGGCCCTGAGTCCGGTGGACCGCTCCACCGCGGCGCAGACGTCGTACACGTCGGTGCTGTCGGGCGAGGCCACGTTGACCACTCCGGTGGCGTCGGAGGTGGCGGCCCAGGCAAGGAAGCGGGCCGCGTCCTCGGCGTGGACCAGGGAGGTCCGCCCGGGGCGGGCGTGCGCGACGACGGGCTGTCCGGCCCGGACCCGGTCGAGGTGGAACCGGTAGCGGCCGGTGAAGTCGCCCCGTGCGGCCAGGACGTGGGCGACCCGGGCGATGACGACCGGGACCTGCGCGTTGCGGGTCAGGGCCGTCTCGGCCTGGCGCTTGCCCTCGCCGTAGTTGGCGTCGAGGAAGTCGGGGTCGGACCAGGGCAGCTCGGTGTCGTACGCGTACCGCGCCGGGTCGAGCTCCTCCTCGCGGGCGAAGACGCTCATGGCCGGAGCGGGAATCCGCCACCGGAAGGTCTGTGCGTTGTAGACCTCCATGCTGCTGGTCAGCACGAACTTCCCGGCCCGGTCGCCGAAGGCCCGGCAGGCCTCGACGGCGGCGTTCGGGGTGTAGCACATCTGATGGACCACCGCGTCGAAGCGCAGTCCGGCGACCGCCGCGGCCAGCTGCCCGCTGCGCGTGACGTCGGCGCGCAGGCGCCGTACGGAGTCCCCGAAGTCGTCAGCGGTGAGGCCGCGGGTGACGACGGTGACGCGGTGGCCCTCTTCGAGCAGCCTGTGGACCAGGAGCCTGCCGAAGAACCGGGTGCCGCCGATGACGCAGACGTCAGCCATCTGCCGCTCTCCTCGTCTCTGGGGTGGGGGTCACGGGACGTTCCACGCCCTACGCGGCCACGGTGGGTTCGGCTTCGGCGGCGGCGTCCCCGGTCGTCCGCGGTGCGTCGCCCCCGGCCTCCTCGTCGGCGGCGTCCTTGCTGAGCAGGCAGACGGCGGCGCAGGCGGCCGCCACCACCGCGGCGACGTACCAGTTGGCGCCGGGCAGGCCGGCGCTGCGCGACAGGTCGAACAGGACGCCGGCGAGCAGCGAGCCGACCATGTTCCCGGCGCTGCGGAAGAAGTGCATGGCGCCCATCGCCTTGGCGAGGCGGTCCGCGGGGACCTTGCGGGCGACCCAGATGTCGAAGGAGGGCACGAAGAGGATCTCGCCGAGCACCACGGTGAGGCAGCCGACGACCACCCACACGGCGCTCCGGCCGGCCCCGAAGGCGAGGAAGGCGGCGGTCATGCCGGCCAGGCCGACCGCCATGACCGCGCCGGGCCGCAGGTGCTTGATCAGGAACTTGAAGAGCGGGTACTGCAGGGCCAGCACGCTGAGCCCGGTGATCCAGAAGGGCGCCGAGGGGGCCCACTGGGGGGCGAACTCGGCCATGTGCAGCGGGATGCCGACCACGAAGCCGATGGAGAGGAACCAGAAGACGGCGGAGAGGACGAAGTAGCGCGTGGCGCCCCGCACGTCGATGCCCTTGACGACCGCCGTGCTGAACAGCGGCCCGCGGGGCCGGTCGGCCGCCTCCGCTGCCGCGCCGGTCCCGGCCGGAGCGGCGAAGCCGTCCCGGGGGATGAACGCCGAAGCGGCGAGGCAGAAGCCGATGAAGATCGCGAACACCAGGCCGAACAGGGTGCGCAGGTCGACGTCGACGAGCAGCCCGCCGGCCACCGCGCCGCCGAAGAGACCCACCTGGGCGGACATCTGGAAGGTGGAGAACGCCTTGGGCCGCTCGCTGTCCGGGTAGGACACCAGGATGTTCTTCAGACCGGGGAAGGCGGTGCCGGAGCCGAACCCGATGAAGAACGCCAGGATGCTGTAGGCGAGGACGCCGCCGCTGAAGCCCATCAGGCCCAGCGCCACCGCCTCCATCGCCGTACCCAGGAAGACGGCTCCCCGGATGCCCATCCGGGCGGCGGTCCCCTCGTAGAAGAAGGTGGCGAGGAGCCGGCCGACGTAGGTCATGCACATCACGACACCGGCCCAGAAGCCGCTGTCCGTGCCGCCGAGCGAGGCGACGAGCACGGGGAACCAGATGAAGTTGCCGATGTGGGCGAGGAAGATGCCGGCGTTGATGCCGATCAGGGCCCGCCTGCGTTCACTGGTCACAGTCTGACCTTGCCTTTCGATGCGGTGGACCGGAGGTCCGCGATGGCGCCGGCGAGGACGGCCCGGTCGAGCGGCACTCCCCGTACGACGGTGGCCAGCGGCAGGGCCGAGAGCGGCGTGCCGGGAGCGTGCAGGTTGTAGGTCGCGTCCGCCCCGACGGCAAGGGGGTGCGCGCCGCCGCGGTCCCCGCGCAGCTCGTCGAAGTAGCGTCGGCCGCCGACGGTGGCCTGGTGGCGCAGCCGGGTGGCGAGCGCGGGGTCGTCGCCGCACAGGGCGTCGAGCTCGCCGAGGAAGGAGTAGCCGTGGTAGGCGCCCGTGTTGCCCGAGTCCGTGCCGACCAGCAGGTTCCCTTCGCGCAGTGCGGCGAGGGCGTTGGCGCGCATGTCCCGCAGCGCGGCGCTGCGGGTCTCCTGGCAGCCGTACTCGATGCCGAAGGGCTTCTCGATGCCCCGGACGAAGTCGAGGTTGTCCGGGTCCTGCGTCTCGCGGAAGCCCTCCCGGCCGTACTCGGTGAGGAAGTCCTCGCGGGACATGATCATCGAGCGCAGTCCGGCCAGGGTGGAGACGAACCGGGCGCCGCGCAGCTGCTCCCACTCCGCCTCGGAGAGGGTCTTGTCCCGTACGGAGTGCGCGAAGAGCCGGAAGCCGCACGCGTACGCGAAGAGGGTCTCCTCCAGGGTGTTGCAGTCGATGACCGCCGTGATCCCGCGGTCGGCGGCCATCCGGGCGGTGAACCGCATGACGTCCTCGGACAGCCGGGAGAACCGCACGGGACTGCCCGGCTGCTCGGTGCCGTCGGTGAACATCACCTTCAGGAAGGTGCCGCCCCGTCCGGCGTTGGCGCGCAGCGCGTGGTCGAGGTCGGCCTCGACGGCCAGCATGTGGACGGGGGCCGGGAACTCCACGCCGTGGCCGGTGAGTCCGGCGCTGTTGGTCATCGCCGTCACCGCGTAGCCGCAGTGGACGAGCTCGGGGTACGGCCACGGCGACGCGGTCCGGCCGTCCTCCCAGGCGTCGGCCAGCAGGGGGAAGCCGAACATGTCCACCACGTGGGTGACCCCGTGGTAGAGGTACTGGAGGGCGACGATCCGCGGGTCGTCGACCGAGTCGTCCCAGTTGGCGGGCAGCGAGACGTGGGCGTGGGTCTCGGTGTAGCCGGGCCACAGCTCGTCCTCGTCGCCCCGGCGGGCCCGGCCGGCGGGCTCGATCCGGGTGAAGACGCCGTCCTCGGCGTCCACGTCGTAGAGCGCGTCCGGGTCGAGGGCCGGGACGGCCACGCCCCGCAGGGCGAGCCGTCCGGGCCGTTCGGCGGTGGTGCGGCTCATCGGGCGACCTCGACGCGCATCCGCAGGTCGATGCGGTCCAGGCCCTCCTCGCAGCGCTTGTTGACCTCGTCGCGGTCGGCGCCCGTGAAGATGATGTGCCCGATCCAGTCGAAGTTGCTCTTGGAGAGCCGGCTGACGGCCGTGCCGGGCTTCTTGTAGGCCTGGGCGCTGTGGTAGCCGGGCGCCTGCGCCAGCTCGTCGAAGCCGATGGAGTCGACGGTTCCGGCGATCGGGGCGCCGAACCAGTGGCCGCCGGCGGTGGTCTCCCCCGGGAAGGGGAGCTCGGGGCGCTCGCCCAGGGCCTGGCGGATGACCTGGAGGTAGGTGTCGACGCCGGAGGAGATCTCCATGAGGGTCGGCACGATCCCGCCGATCAGGCGGCCGTTGACCTCGCAGAGCACGGGGCCGTCCGGACCGAGCAGGAACTCGGTGTGGATGAAGCCGAAGTCCACGCCGAGCTCGTCGAGGACCTTCGTGGTCATCGCGAACAGCTCGTCCTGGAGCGGGTGGCCGCGGAAGTAGGTGGCGCCCATCTCGATGAAGTGCGGGAAGCCGCTCAGCGGCCGGTCGGTCAGGCCGAGGTTGACGACCTCGCCCCTGCCCAGCACGCAGGACTCCACCGAGATCAGTTCACCGGTGACGAACTCCTCGATCAGGATGTCCGGGATGCGCACGACGCCGCGCCCGTAGTCGACGACGTCCGCCAGCTCGGCCAGGTAGGCGTTGAGGTCGTCCTCGTCCTTGAGGTGCAGGACGTGCAGGCTGGCCGTGCCGTCGGAGGGCTTGACCACGCAGGGGAAGCCGATCTCGCGCACGGCGGTCTCGACCCGGGTCACGTCGGCGACGTGGGCGAAGCGCGGCTGGCGCACGCCGGTGCCGTCCAGGGTGAGGCGGGTGAGGTGCTTGTGGCGTGCGTTGCGGGCGCCATCCACGCTCATGCCCGGCAGGCCGAGCGCCCGCGCCACCGCCGCGGTGTGCACGGTGTGGTACTCGCTGTAGGTGGTGACGCCGTCGACGGGCCGCTCCTCGTGCAGGCCGGTCGCCAGCGCGATCAGCTCGTCGATGGAGAACGCCTGCTCGCTCTTGACGACGCGGCAGTTCGGGTGGGCGTACGCCGCTTCGGCCAGCGGCGAGGCGGAGAGGTAGAAGTCGGGGTCGACCGAGACGAGCGTGACGTCGTGCCCCAGCTCCAGGGCGTTGGCGATGCCGGCGATGCCGTTGGGGTTGCATTCGATCATGAGGATGTGCACGGGGACTCCTGGATGAAGGGTGTGGACGGGGGCGGTGATCCGGCGGGATCAGACGGAGGCGGTGACCGGTGCGGGGCGGTCCGCGCCGCGCGCCCGGTGCACGGCCGAGAGCACGGCGGGCAGGTCGAAGCCGAGCGCGGCCATGACCT
Source organism: Streptomyces sp. NPDC058674 (assembly GCF_042716505.1). Classification (NCBI taxonomy): domain Bacteria; kingdom Bacillati; phylum Actinomycetota; class Actinomycetes; order Kitasatosporales; family Streptomycetaceae; genus Streptomyces; species Streptomyces sp. NPDC058674. Next base: position 16,603 of record NZ_JBHXSC010000073.1, on the reverse strand, counting down.
CGTGGTGGTCGCCGCCGTGTACGGGCCAGCTCTGGCCGGCGGCGACCCCGGTGACCTCGCACCGGGGCATGAGCAGTGCCAGCGCCTCGGCGGCTCCGCCCTGGGCGCGGTGCTCCTCGACGACGACGAACCGCCGGTGGTGGAAGGCCAGTTCGGCAGCCGCCCGGCTCAGGTGCTCGTGGTCCAGGTGGACCAGGTGGGCGTGGGACGCGCCCGGCAGGGCCTGCCGCGCGGCCAGGGCCAGGCGGGTTCCCTCCTCGCCCACGGACACCAGGCACACGTCGTCGGACTCGGCCCGGGACTCCCAGTTGACCAGCGGCGGCGCGTCACCGTCCCAGTCGAGCGAGGGGTAGGCGGCGTTCCGCCCGGTGCGGATGTAGTGCGGCCTGCCGGAGCGCGCCGCTTCCCGGACCACCGCCCGCATCTCGGCCTCCCCGTAGGGAGCGGCGATGGTCACCCCCGGGATGCTGCGCAGGACCGCGAGGTCCTCCAGGCAGTGGTGGGTGGTGCCGAACCAGGCTCCGGAGACCCCCGCGTACGGCGCCACCACGGTGACGCCGGCCGCGAGGTACCCCAGGGTCAGCTTCAGGCTCTCCGCCGCCCGGAGCGCCGCGAACGGCGCGAAGGTGCTGATGAACGGCTTGTAGCCGGCCACGGCCAGCCCCGTCGCCATGTCGACCATGGCGCCCTCGGCGATGCCGAGGTTGAAGAAGCGGTCCGGGTGGGCGGCTTGGAAGGGGTGTCCCTTGCCGCCCAGGTCGGCCTCCATGCAGACGATGGAGGGGTCTTCGGCGGCGAGCCTCGTGAGCTCGTCCCGATAGGCGTCACGTCCCGAGAGGGTCATCGGATCGCTCGCTTCCACTTGGCGGCGCGGGTGGCGTCGATGGTCACGTAGTGGGAGGCGGCCTTGCCCTGTACGGCGGCCACCCCCTTGCCCTTGACGGTGTCGGCGATGACCGCGAGCGGCTTGCGGGCCGCCGAGCGGTCGGCGCCGAAGAGCGCGGTCAGCGCCCTCAGGTCGTGCCCGTCGGTGTGGGCCACCTCGAAGCCGAAGGCGGCGAACCGCTCGGCGAGCTGCGGCAGCGGGGAGATGTCCTGGACGAAGCCGTCGTTCTGGCCGCCGTTGCGGTCCACCACGAGAACGAAGTTGCCCAACTGCTGGGCCGCCGCGACCTGGCAGGTCTCCCAGACGAGCCCTTCCTGGAGCTCGCCGTCGCCGGCCACCGCGATGCCGAGGCCGCCCCGGCCGCCGAGGCGGCGGGCCAGTGCCCACCCCGCGGCGTACGGGACTCCGTGGCCGAGGCTCCCGGTGGGGAAGAGCACGCCCGGGACCTTGGGGCCCGGGTGGCCGGTGTACGGCTGGCCGGCCAGGCCGTACAGCGGGGCCGGGTTCTCCGGCAGGATTCCGCTGACGTACAGGGCCGCGTAGAGGCCGGCCGCCGCGTGGCCCTTGCTCAGGACGACCTCGGTGCCGTCCCCGGCCGAGGCCCGGTGCAGGGCCGCGATCAGGATGTCGAGTACGGAGAGGCTGCCGCCCAGATGGCAGCCGCGCGGGCCGGCGGCCATGTCGACGATGAGCCGACGGGCTTCCGTCGCCCGCCCGGCCAGGGTGTCGAGCACCTCGTCCGGGACGCCGTGGGCCGGGCCGGGGCCGTCGGCATCGGCCGTGCCGGCGGCGCCGGGCGGTGTCTCCAGCAGCACGCTCATCAGCGGCTCCCCTCGGGCAGGGCGAACCAGCGGTTCACCGCGTCGGCCAGCAGGGAGCGGGCGGCGCGGTACTCCATGCCGCCGATCCGCTCCTCGTCGGTGTGGTCCAGGGCCGAGTCGCCGGGCCCGTACGCCACCATCGGCACGCCGCTCCAGGTCGTGGCCAGGGTGTTCATGTCGGAGGTGCCCTTCTTGACCACGAAGCGCGGGCGGATGCCGGCCTCGGCGAAGGCACGGGTGAAGACCTTGACCAGGGAGCTGGAGCGGCCGCCCGAGTGGCCCGGGGTGGCCCGCAGCACCTCGACGGTCACGCCCTCGGGGGCGGGGCCGAGCGCGGCCCTGCGCAGCACGTCGAGGTCGGCCGAGGGCGGGACGCGGAAGTTGAGGACGCCGGTGGCCCGGTGCTCCTCGCGTCCGGTCGCGCAGGTGACGTCGATGACCGCGCTCAGCGCCTCGGGCGCCTCGGCGAGCACGGACTCCCGGATGCCGCCCAGCGCGCGGATCAGCAGGTCCGGAGCGGACACCGCGTCCATGCCGGCCGAGTGGCCGCTGACCACCGACGCGCTCACCCGGAGCTTGAAGAGCCCGAAGTAGCCGAGGGTCAGCTTCTGCGAGCCGCTGGGCTCGCCGATGACCACGGCGTCGGCCGGGTAGTGGTCACGGGCGTGGAAGGCGCCCTTGGAGGAGGAGATCTCCTCCTCCACCGCGCCGACCACGCACAGCTGGCCGTCCTCGGGGATGTCCGCGTGGGCGAGCACCTCCAGGAAGTTCGCCAGGCTGCCCTTGGCGTCGACGCTTCCGCGGCCCCACAGCTCGTCCTCGCGCCACGCGACGGGCCAGTGGTGGGGGACCGTGTCGAGGTGCCCGAGGAGCAGCAGGCGCCGGGGCCCGTTGCCCCGGGTGGCGACGAGGTTGCCCACCTTGTCGACCTCGGCGGCCATGCCGCGCTCGCGGCACCAGTCGGCGAGGAAGGAGGCGAGCTCCGCCTCGTCCCCCGACACCGAGGGCACGGAGACCAGCTTGGTGAGCAGGGCGAGGTCGGGGGAGGGCTCCCTGGTCCGCCAGAAACGGGTCCATCCCGAGGGCTCGGCCATGGTGTGCGGGCCGGTGACGGCCACGTCCGCGCTGCCCGCCAGGGCCATCTCGGCCGCGCGCACCTTCTGGCGCATGCGGCCGCCGGCGTAGCGCGCGCCGTCCCCCGGGTAGGCGTTGGGGAGCGTGGACCGGGGGTCGGCGGGGTCGGTCAGCAGTCCGGCGGTGCCGGTGACCAGGCGCAGGTGGTCGGCGCCCAGCGCGTTGCTGAGGACCGCGGCCAGGACGTCGGCGTCGACGTTCAGCGGGGAACCCGCGTCCTGGTCGGCGACCGGAGGCGACAGGCAGACCACGTCGTACGCGTCCAGCAGCGCGTGCAGCCGCACGGTGTCGACGTCGGCGGGGACGCCGGCGCGGTGGTCGCGGACCACGAGCGGGCGGTCCTCGGCGGACAGTGCCTTCAGGGGCCGGTTGGCCCGGCCGGTCACCAGACCGCCGCGGGCGGCGACCGCGGTGAAGACGCTCAGCCCGAGGGCCTTGAGGTCCTTCTCGACGCCGGGCAGGGTCACCCGCTCGTAGGCGTCGACCAGGTGCGCCATCTCCTCGGGCGGGCAGTAGCGCACGGAGTCGCCGTTGGCCAGCCGCAGGTGCGGCATCGGGCGGCCGATCGCACGGTAGTGGCGCTCGATTCCGGTGGCGCCGCCGGCGACCAGCAGCACGCGGGCGCCGCGGGCCGTGAGCGCGGCCACTTCGCCGTGGACGGCTCCCTGGTCGAGCGTCGCGCTGCCGACCTTGATCACGTACAGGGGCCTGGTCACGGCGACACCGCCGTGGTGGGCAGTCCGGCCGTCTCGTCGAAGCCGCTGATCAGGTTCATGGCCTGGATGGCCTGGCCCGCCGCGCCCTTGATCAGGTTGTCGAGGGCGGCCACGGCGATGCACTGCCCGTCGCGGACGGCGATCGCGACCTCGGCGACGTTCGAGCCGACGACGGCCTTCAGCATCGGGAAGTCCTGCGGGGCCTTCGGCGCCGGGCGGACCCGGACGAAGGGCTTGCCGACGTACGCCTTGGCGTAGGCGCGCTTGACGTCCAGCGCCGTGACCCCGGGGCGCAGCCTCGTGTACGCGGTCACCATGATCCCGCGCGCCACGTCGAGGCTGTGCGTGGAGAACTGCAGGTCGGGGGCCATGCCGGTGAACTCGGCGAGCGCCTGGTGGATCTCCGGCGCGTGCCGGTGCCCGTAGAGCTTGTGCACCCGGAAGTTCCCGGTGCGCTCGGCGGGCGGCTCGTCGCTGTTGCGGCCGCCGCCGGTGGACCCGGTCTTGGCGTCGACGATGACGTGCTCGTGCACCAGGGACGCGGCGAAGAGCGGGTAGAGGGCGTAGATGCTGGTGACGGCCATGCAGCCGGGCAGGCTGATGAACCGGTTCTCCGGTACGGACGTGCTCAGCTCCGGCACGAAGTACGCGAAGTCCTCCAGCGGGGGGTGGGCCGACGTCTTGGGGTAGTGGGTGCTGACGTCCCCGCTGTCCCGCAGCCGGAAGTCACCGCCCAGGTTCAGGACCCGCTTGGCGCGCGCGGCGATCAGCGGCAGCCGCTCGGGCATCGCGCCCGTGGGCAGGCACCCGAAGGCGATGTCGACGGCGTCGACGTCCGCGAGCTGCGCCAGCGGGCGGAACTTGAGCCCGGCGGCCTTGGGGTGGTTGCGCAGCCACGGGTGGACGCTGCCGACGGGGGCGCCGGCGTTGCGCTCCGCGGAGAGGAAGGCGAGCTCCACGTGCGGGTGCTCCAGGAGCAGCCGGATCACTTCGCCGCCGGTGTAACCGCTGCCGCCGATGACGGCGACGCGGATCTTCTCGTTCGCCGTGTCAGCCAAGGCGGGCCGCCTTCTCGTACGGACGGCGGTAGTCGCCGGCCTCGACGAGCTTGCGGACGGCGTCGGGGCGCAGCGCGACCTTGGTGAAGGCGTCCGCGTAGCGGCGGGCGCGCTCCCACTCGACCGGCGAGCGCAGCTCGCGGCACAGGACGAGCGTGCTGTCGAGCATCCCGAGGGTGACCGGGAAGTCCTCCGGACGGTGGTCGCGCACGGCGCCCGGGTTCAGCGAGAAGGGGTAGCCGTTGCCGAAGCCGTCGCGGTGCCGGAAGGGCAGGTGGCAGGGGATGGGCGTGTTCTGCCACTCGCGGGCCGGCACGCCCTCGGCGACGAGCAGTTCGTGCACCGCCTCCTTGACCGCGTGCACGGGCAGGTCGTCCAGGCCGACCGCCTCGGGGTGCAGCGTGATGCGGTACATGTTGTACGCGTGCACGTGCCCGTCCGGTACGTGCGGCGGGCTGAACAGGCCGGTCTGCGCGAGGGATTCGCCCAGCAGGGCGGCGTTGCGGGCGCGGACGGCGTCGTAGTACGGCAGGCGCTTGAGCTGGCTGCTGCCGAAGGCCGCGGCGACCCAGGACATCCCGTAGTCGATGCCGTGGCGCTCCAGGTAGGAGACGGCCCGGCCGTGGGCCTCCTCGGTGGCGAAGAAGGCGATGCCGCCCTCGCCGCCGAGCGGGAAGTTCTTGTCGGCCATCAGGCTCTGTCCCGCTGCGTCGCCGAAGGAGCCGGCCACCCGGCCGTCGATCGTGGCGGAGTGGGCGTGCGAGGCGTCCTCGACGAGGGCGAGGCCGTGCCGGTCGGCCAGGGCGCGCAGGGCGGCCACGTCGGCGGGCAGGCCGTGGACGTGCACCGGCATGAGCGCGCGGGTCCGGCTGGTGATCGCGGCGGCGGCGGCCTGCGGGTCCATGCAGTAGGTGAGCGGGTCGATGTCGACGAACACCGGGACGGCGTGGGCCGCCACGACCGCCTGGGCGGTGGCGATGAAGGTGAACGCCGGGACGATCACCTCGTCGCCCGGCTGCACGCCGGCGCCGACGAGGGCCATGTGCAGGCTGGAGGTGCCGCTGGCGGTGGGCAGGGCGTACTCGGCGCCGACGTATCCGCGGTAGGCCTCGGCGAAGTCGGCGACGACCTTCTCGGGTGCCTGACGCTGGGCGAGCATCAGGTTGAAGACGTCTTCCTTCGTGATGACCGGGAAGAGGGTCCGGCGCAGGGCCTTGGGGATCATGGCCCCGCCGCCGAGCGCCGCGAGCTCCTCCTCGATGTCCGCGGCGGCGGGCAGGGGCAGCGGTGCTGCCGGGAAGTCAGTGATCATGAGCGTGCTCCGGATGTGGCGGCGGGTCGGGCCGCCTGGGTCAGGGCCATGCGCGCGCAGGCGGCCACCAGGGGGCTCAGGCGGTAGTTGAACTGGACTCCCGGTACCAGGCCCGGGTCGGCCTCCTCCTGCGTCCACATGGTCCGCAGGTCGTAGGCGCCGAAGATCTTCAGCCGCTCGGCGCGGTTCCAGATGCCGGGGTCGTCCGTCAGGACGGCCGCGGCCGGCCCGAACCCGAGACCGGTCAGGTCCACGACGAGCGCGGGGGCGGTGGATCCGGCGGCCAGTTCGGCCAGCCGGTCGGCGTTGCCGGCGTCGAGCGCCAGGTGGTCGTAGGCGGCCGGGCCGCCGCCGGTCGCCGTGATGCCGAGCCAGTTCAGGAACGCCGTCGTCTCCGCGTCGGCGCCGGGCAGGGAGATCGTGTCCCCGTGCCCGATGCCCTGGCCGGCGAGGGCCGCGTGGACGGCCCCGGTACGGCTGTTGAGCAGGACGGCCTTCGCGCGGCCGGTCTGCTTGGTGAGCAGTCGTTCCAGACCGGGCAGTTCCCGGTCGCTCTTCTCGATGCTCATGACCACGCCCGAGGTGAGGACGCGGGTGAGCACCGTTGCGGTGTCGAACAGTTCCATGGGTCTTCTCCGTCTCACGCGGCCGCGGCCGCGGCTGCGAGCTGCTGCGCGACGTAGGCGGCGAGGTGGCCGGCCACGTTCACTCCGTGCACGGCGGAGGAGCGGGCGAATTCGGGGTTGGCGTTCACTTCGAGGACGAGGAGCTCGCCCGTGGCCCGGTTCTCGACCAGGTCCACTCCGTAGAAGCCCTCGCCGAGGGCGTCCACGACCTGGGCGCAGAGCTTCTCGATCTCCGGGGTGACCTCGACGCGCAGTACCTCGGCGCCGAGGTGGGTGTTGGTGCGCCAGTGGTCGGAGACCCGCTGGATCGCGACCACGGGGGTGCGTCCGACGACCACGACGCGCAGGTCGTGGCCCGGCTTGTCGATGTACTCCTGGACGACGACGGGGAAGAGCTTGCCCGCGGCGTCGGCGGACTCGCGGCCCCCGGCCCACGCCTCCACGCACTCGGCGTTGGTCATCTTGGTGACCCCGCGGCCCCAGGACCCGCTGACGGGCTTGACGACCGAGGGCAGGCCGAACTCGGCGACGGTGGCGCGGACCTGGTCGTAGCTGAAGGCGTGCCGGGTGGCGGGGTGCGGGATGCCGTGCCGGGCGAAGAGAAGGGACTGGAGCCCCTTGTCGTTGCACGTCTCGATGGCGGCGGCGCGGTTGAGGGTGGGGACGGCGGCGTGTTCGAGCCGGCGCGAGACGCTGATCGCCTCGCGGTGGGAGAGGTTCCTGATCAGGGCGAGACCGGGCGGGCCCGTGTGGCCCGCCACGACCCCGGCCAGATCCTCGAGCAGCAACGGCTGAGCCGTCAGGCCCTCGTCACGCAGCGCGCCGAGAAGGAGCTTCTCGTCGGGCCGCAGCATGGTGACCGAGAGCAGGACCTGGGCGTGAGGTGTCACTCGCCCCAGTCCTCTTCGACCTCGGGGGCCAGGTCCAGGCGCACGAGCGCGTCGGACTTCTCGACCACTTCGTGCTCCTGCCCGCAGGCCGTGCACTCGGTGATCTCACCCTTTTCCCAATCCTCCTGCACCTCGAAATCCGTGTCGCATACGAGGCATTTCGGGACCGCAATGGCGGTGGTCATTCTGAATGCTCCTTCTGTAAATCGGCATGCCGAAAACACCCGGTTGATGAATTCGGTGGACGAAAGGGACGGGCTGTGCGCCGCGCTGCCGCGGTGGTGCCCGTCGCGTTCCCGGTGGCGCCCGCGGCGGCCGGCGGGTGGGGCCGCCGGCCGCCGCGGTGCGGAGGCGGGAACGGACGGCGGTGCGTCACCCGGGACCCGCCCCGGGCTCTCCGCCGGGTAACTGCCGGTAAATGTGCAGTTCAAAGGGTGAGACGGTGGGGCCTAGCCCCAGCCCGGATCCTTCGGGACGGACGTGCCCCCGGCGACCACCCCATGATCGACTGCGCCCGGAGCGGCGGTGATCCCGATCAGTACCGCGGCGGCCACCGCGAGGACGCTGACGGCCTTGTGGAGAAAACGCTTGATTCTCATTCTTAATCCCCCCGGATTTTTCGATCCACCGGCTGCCGGTGTCTCTGTGGAAAGACTGCCCCAGGGTTTCGCTTGCGGGAAGCGCCGTCAGGCATCAGGATCATGCACTGCTGAAACCTGAAGGGGGACTTATGTGCAGTACGCAGGGGGTCGGGGAGCACACCGAGATCTGCGAGGAGGGCCGCAGGCTCTACCGCGTCGCGCTCACGCGCGGAGCGGTCGGCCGGGTCGAGGCCCCCGCGTGCCTCACGGCGCTGGGGCTGCTGACGCGCTCGGTGGGGGACCCCGACGCGCTCGTACCGGTGCCGCCCTCGGTGGCCATCACGGCGCAGACGTACCCCGTGGAGCAGGCCATCCTGGTGCAGCAGCAGCGGCTGGCCGCACTGCGCGCGGCGATGTCGCAGGTCGAGAGCATCTACCAGGAGGCGCGGCACGTCGGTGAGCCCACCGTGCAGCGGCTGGTGGGGCCGTCCGTGATCAGCGCGGCGCTGGACGAGGCCACCCAGGGCACCGCCACGGAGCTGCTGACCGCGCACCCCGGGGGCGGCCGGCCCGAGGGCATCCTCACGGAGTCCCTGCGGCGCGTCGTGCTGGCCCAGGGCCGGGGGGTCGTCCAGCGCACGCTGTACCAGCACACGGTGCGGGCGCACGCCCCGACGCTGGAGTACATCAGGACGGTCACCGAGGCGGGTGTGGAGGTGCGCACCCTCGACGAGGTCTTCGACCGGCTGATCGTCTGCGACCGGTCCACCGCGTTCATCCCGGACAAGGGGGGCGACCGCAGCAACCACGCCCTGGTCATCCGGGACGTCGCCATCGTGCAGTTCTTCGTGTCGGTCTTCGAGCACGCCTGGGAGCGGGCCGAGCCGGTCGCCTTCAAGCCGGACCAGCAGCGCCCCGAGCTCCTCACCGAGAAGACCCGGCTGCGGGTGCTGCGGCTCATGGTCGACGGCTACACCGACGCGGCGATCGCCAGCCGCCTGGGCATGAGCACCCGCACGGTGGCGACGCACCTGAAGAAGGCGTCCGACATGCTCGGCAGCAACAGCCGGGCGCAGCTCGCCTACTTCATGGCCCAGACCGGCTTCCTGGACAGCGCGCCCCCCGCCGGCTGCCGCTGCGAGGCCCACGGCGACACCCACCGGGCGGACGACGTCTTCGCGTGACCCCGGACCGGGCGAGCCGGCCCCCGCGGCTCGGCTGACCGCCCGGGCCCTGTGCGGGCATCACGCCGTGGAGCCGCGAGAGGGTGAGGGACTCCGCCGGGACCGAGCGGGTCGGGCTCCGGTGTGGTCGCCGGGGCGGCCAGGAGCCGGGCGGCCAGGGCGCTCGGGCCGGCGGAGGGGGTCTTCGCCGTGCGGGGAGCCGTCGTGCTCCGCAGGGCGGCCCGCGCCCCGGGCCGTCCGTGGGGCCGGTACGGGTGCGGCGGCCCGCCGGGGAGGGGGTGAGGGGCAGATCCCGCCAGGCCAGGAGCAGCGCGGCGAACTGTTCCGGGGGTTCCTGCGCCGCCCCGGCGTCCTACGCCCCGATGACGGCGACGCGGTCGCCGTCCCGGGCCAGCAGCCCTGCCGCGTGGGCGGCCTCCTACGTGAGGACACCCGCGAATGAGACCACAACTGAGACCAGCATCGGATTACTTGCCGGCCTCCGGGCCGTACCACTGCACGGCTTGGCCGGTGACAGCCGCGATGCACTCGAAATCGCGGTCGCGGTGCAGGAGAGTCAGCCCCTGCAGTTCCGCGGTGGCGGCAACGACGAGGTCCACCGCGCCCGCACTGCGGTGCTGTCCGCGCTGGGTCAGCAGCTCCTGGACCCGCCAGGCGCGGTCGTACGCCCGGTCGTCGACGGGCACCCAGCCGAACAGCAACCGCATGTCGTCGATGCCGCGCGCGCGGTCCGCGGCGGATCGGGCGCCGTAGAAGAACTCCAGCTCGGTGATCGGGCAGGTCGCGATGAGACCGGCCGCAGCCGCCTGATCCCAGCCGTACTGTTCGGCGTCGCCGTGCAGGAACCGCGCGAGTGCGCTGGTGTCGATCAGGAACTGTGCCGCGCTCACCTCCGGTAGTTCCCCTTGTTCTCGAAGAGGCCCAGATCGAACGCGCCCTCTGCGGCGGTAGCCCGCAGCCGAGTGAGCGCGAGCGCGCGCCTGCGGTTCTCCAGCACCTCACGCAGGGCGGTGTTGACCGTCTCCTTCTTGGTGCTCGTCCCGAGCGCCTGAGCCACGTCGGCCAGCAGCTCGTCGTCAAGGTCGATCACTGTTCGACTCACCTGGACACCTCCTGTGATATCACCCGAGCCATAGAGTATATCCGGCATGATGTCCACGGTGGAGCTCTGGTACGAGCACCCAGCCCGACAGTTCCTGGAGTCGGTTCCAAGGGGCATTGCTGTCGCCGGCAGACGGCGGCTTCCAGAACCAGCCGACGGCGACACGGCGGACGAGTCCCGTCAAAGCTCGGATTCGGGTCGTTTCCGACTCCCTCCAGGGCTGCCCGGCCTAGGGTGGTTTCCAGGCACGAGCCCTTGGACCACAGCGTGGAGGAGCCGATCATGAGCACTGCCCCGAATCTGCCGCTCCCGCCGCGCCGATCTGAGGAGACTCATCCGCTTCGGACGATTCGGGAGATCCGGGAGTCTCTGCCCGAGCATCAGCTCGGGCATTTCGATGCCGAGCTCGCGGACACCGACATCGATGCCCTGCCCGACATGCTTCACCGCTGGGCGACCCTGGGCAACGACGGGTTCCTTGAGCGGCTTGCGGCAGCCCCGTTCGAAGGGCTGGAGTTCGGGCCCCGGCCGGTCTCCCGGTCGGGGCCTTGCTGATCCGTGCGGCCGGAAGGCCGGGTACCGTCCCCTGCGCAGCCAGGTGCCCCTGCCGGTGGGGCCCCTCGGAACAGGGCCGTGTGGACAAGGACGCAGGACCACGGGGCCTGGGGAACGCCGAAGGGCCCCGCTGCAAGCAGCGGGGCCCTTCGACGTATTGCCCGGTGAGAGCAATGGCGGAGGATACGAGATTCGAACTCGTGAGGGGTTGCCCCCAACACGCTTTCCAAGCGTGCGCCCTAGGCCACTAGGCGAATCCTCCGCGGCAAACAATACAAGACGTTGAGGGGTGCTCGCGAACGTGATCGTCTCCCGGCATCCGGGTGGGAGTCCGGCTCGATTCCGGGGCCATCCATCCGCTAGGGTGGGGCCAGCCCCTCACGTGGCGCTATCTCACCCAACTCCCCCAGGGCCGGAAGGCAGCAAGGGTAAGTGGGCTCTGGCGGGTGCGTGGGGGGCGCTTTGCGTTCCGGGGCGGGCCCCGCAGGCGTCTGCGGGCCACCGTTGTCGGTGCGCCCGGATAACCTCGTAGACGTGTCGTCCCTTGCGCTGTACCGCCGCTACCGCCCCGAGTCGTTCGCCGAGGTCATCGGTCAGGAGCATGTCACTGCACCGCTGATGCAGGCCCTGCGGAACAACCGGGTCAATCACGCGTACCTCTTCAGCGGGCCGCGCGGCTGCGGGAAGACGACCAGCGCGCGCATCCTGGCCCGCTGCCTGAACTGTGAGCAGGGCCCCACCCCGACCCCGTGCGGGGAGTGCCAGTCCTGCCAGGACCTCGCCAGGAACGGGCCGGGCTCCATCGACGTCATCGAGATCGACGCCGCCTCGCACGGCGGCGTGGACGACGCCCGTGACCTGCGGGAGAAGGCCTTCTTCGGCCCGGCCTCCAGCCGCTACAAGATCTACATCATCGACGAGGCCCACATGGTCACCTCGGCGGGCTTCAACGCCCTGCTGAAGGTGGTCGAGGAGCCCCCGGAGCACCTCAAGTTCATCTTCGCCACCACCGAGCCCGAGAAGGTGATCGGGACCATCCGGTCCCGGACGCACCACTACCCCTTCCGGCTCGTGCCCCCGGGCACCCTGCGGGACTACCTGGGCGAGGTCTGCGGGCGCGAGGGCGCCCGCGTCGAGGACGGCGTGCTGCCGCTCGTCGTGCGCGCCGGCGCCGGCTCCGTGCGCGACTCGATGTCCGTGATGGACCAGCTGCTGGCCGGCGCCGCCGACGACGGTGTGACGTATGCCATGGCCACCTCCCTGCTGGGCTACACCGAGGGGTCCCTGCTCGACTCCGTCATCGACGCCTTCGCCTCGGGCGACGGCGCCGCAGCCTTCGAGGTCGTCGACCGCGTCGTCGAGGGCGGCAACGACCCGCGCCGCTTCGTCGCCGACCTGCTGGAGCGGCTGCGCGACCTGGTCATCCTGGCCGCCGTGCCCGACGCCGGGGAGAAGGGGCTGATCGACGCCCCCGCCGACGTCGTGGATCGGATGCAGGCCCAAGCCTCCGTCTTCGGCGCCGCCGAGCTGTCGCGCGCCGCCGACCTGGTCAACACCGGCCTCACCGAGATGCGCGGCGCGACCTCGCCCCGGCTCCAGCTGGAGCTGATCTGCGCCCGCGTGCTGCTGCCCGCCGCCTTCGACGACGAGCGGTCCTTCCAGGCCCGGCTCGACCGGCTGGAGCGCGGCGGGGCCGGCCTGGCGATGGCCGCCGCCGCGGCCGCCGCGCCCGTGGTCCCGCAGCCCGCCATGGGGTACGTGCCGGGGCCCGAGGCCCACGGCATGGCACCTGCCGGCCCCGGGGGAGGCGCCGCCGCCGCGCGGGCCGCCGCCCGGACGCCGGAGCCCGAGGCCGCCTCCGCGCCCGTACGGGCCTCCGCACCGCCGGAGCCGGCGGTGCGGGCCGCTCCCGCCGCGGCCCCCCCGGCCGCGCCCCCCGCTCCCCCGGCGCCCGCCGCGCCCGCGACCTCCGCTCCCGGGGCGTGGCCCGGCGCCGCGCAGCCCGGCGGCGGCGCCCGGGGCGCCTGGCCCGGCGCTGCGGCCCCCGCGGCTCCCGCCCCCGCTCCCGCGGCCCCCGCGGCTCCCGCCCCCGCTCCCGCGGCCCCCGCCCCCGCTCCCGCGGCCCCCGCCGCCGGTGCCTGGCCCAGCGCGGCGGCTCCCGGCCAGGGCGCGCCCGCGGCCCCGGCCCCGGCCGCTCCCGCCGGCCAGGAGTCCGGCCCGGCCGCGCCCCCCGCGTCCTCCCCCGGCATGGCCGCCGGGGCCGGACAGGTCCAGGCGATGTGGCCCTCCGTCCTGGAGGCCGTCAAGAACCGCCGCCGCTTCACCTGGATCCTGCTCAGCCAGAACGCCCAGGTCGCCGGGTTCGACGGCACCACCCTCCAGCTCGGCTTCCCCAACGCCGGAGCCCGCGACAACTTCGCGAGCAGCGGCAGCGAGGACGTGCTCAAGGCGGTCCTGGCCGAGCAGTTCCAGGTCAACTGGAAGATCGACGCCGTGGTGGGCGGCGGCGGCCCCGCCCCGGCCTCCTCCCCGCAGGCCTCCGGGTACGGGTCCTCGTACGCCGCACCACCCGCCTACAGCCCGCCGCCCCCCGCCCAGCAGCCGCCCGCCGCGCAGCACCAGCCGCAGCAGGCCGAGCGGCACCAGCCGGGGTCCGCCCCGCCGCCCCCCGTACCGCAGGGGCCGCCGCCGGTCGCCCCCGAGGACGACGTCCCCGAGGAGGACGATCCCGACCTCGTCGACAGCGCCCTGACCGGTCACGACCTCATCGTGCGGGAGCTCGGAGCGACGGTTGTGGAGGAATACACGAACGAGTAGGCGCTCGCAGTTGGGTGGCCGCACGAATCCGGCCGCGCCGGCCCGGCTAGGCTGAGCGGCGTGAAGGTCCTCGTCATCGGCGGCGGCGCCCGCGAACATGCCCTGTGCCGCTCTCTGTCCCTCGACCCCGACGTCTCCGCGCTCTACTGCGCTCCCGGCAACGCCGGCATCGCAGAGGTGGCCGAACTCCGCCCGGTCGACCCCCTCGACGGTGACGCCGTGGCCGCCCTCGCCACCGAACTCGGCGCCGGCCTGGTCGTCATCGGCCCGGAGGCCCCCTTGGTCGCGGGGGTGGCCGACGCCGTCCGCGCGGCCGGCGTCCCCGTCTTCGGCCCGTCCGCCGAGGCGGCGCGGCTGGAAGGCTCCAAGGCCTTCGCCAAGGACGTGATGGCCGCGGCGGGGGTCCCCACCGCCCGCAGCTACGTCTGCACCACCGCCGAGGAGGTGGACGCGGCCCTGGACGCCTTCGGCGCCCCGTACGTCGTCAAGGACGACGGCCTCGCCGCCGGCAAGGGCGTCGTGGTCACCGAGGACCGGGCCGCCGCCCGCGCCCACGCGCTCGCCTGCGACCGGGTCGTCATCGAGGAGTACCTCGACGGCCCCGAGGTCTCGCTCTTCGCCATCACCGACGGTGTCACCGTCCTCCCGCTCCAGCCCGCGCAGGACTTCAAGCGCGCGCTCGACGGCGACGAGGGCCCCAACACCGGCGGCATGGGCGCCTACTCCCCGCTGCCGTGGGCCGACCCGGAGCTGGTCGACGAGGTCATGGAGCTGGTCCTCCAGCCCACCGTCGACGAGCTGCGCCACCGGGGCACCCCCTTCTCCGGGCTGCTCTACGCCGGGCTCGCGATCACCGGCCGCGGCACCCGGGTCATCGAGTTCAACGCCCGGTTCGGCGACCCCGAGACCCAGGTGGTCCTGGCCCGGCTGCGGACCCCGCTGGCCGGCGTGCTGCTGAACGCCGCCAACGGCACCCTGCACGCCCAGCCCCCGCTGGGCTGGCGCGACGACGCCGCCGTCACGGTCGTCATCGCCTCGCACAACTACCCCGGGACCCCGCGTACCGGGGACCCGATCGAGGGCCTGGCGGACGTCGCCGAGCAGGACGAGCCCGACGCGTACGTGCTGCACGCCGGCACCCGGCGCGAGGGCGGCGCCGTCGTCAGCGCGGGCGGCCGCGTGCTGTCCGTGACGGCGACCGGTTCCGATCTGGCGCAGGCCCGCGAGAAGGCGTATAAGGCCGTCGCCCGCATCCAGCTGGACGGCTCGCAGCACCGCACGGACATCGCGGCGAAGGCGGCCGCAGACAGCTGAACCGCCACGGGGCGGACCCGCGGGCCCGGAGCGCACGAGGTGCGCCCGGGCCCGCGGGCGTGTCCGCGAGCGACTGCATCCGGCCGTGTTCGAACGCACCCAGCTTTACCCAAAGCCATTCCATCGGGTGATCGTCACCCGGTCCGCCTGACGGCCGGGCGTGCCCCAACTAGGGTGCGGCGCAAGCATTCCGGCACATGGCCCACCGGCATTGCGATGTCAGGGGCGGGTGTCACAGTGGGGGAGTGAGCAGAGCCGCCGCAGGGCAGAGGGGGTGAGGTCCGGCCGTGTCCGGAACCGTTTCGATCATGGAAGTGGGCGTGCCGTCCGCGCGTTCCCGCGCCCTGGCCGTGCTGCGGGTACGCAGCAGGGCCCTGGCCGTCGTGCTGCTGCCCGCCGCCCTCGCGGTGGTGCTGGTCGCCGCCCGGATGACGGGCCGGCTGGCCGGCGACCCCTGGCCCGCGGTGACCCTCGCCGTGTGCGCGGTCGCCGCGGTGGTGCTGCTCGTCGGCGGGATCTTCGCCGCGGTGGTGCTGCGGGCGGCCCCCGCCGTGACCCCGACGGTGCCGCTGTCGGAGGCCGCCGCACCCGACCTCTACCGGCTGGTGCGGGACCTGGCCGACCGGATGGACGTGCCGCCGCCCTCGGCCATAGCCCTGACCCCGGACTGCGACAGCTGGCTGGAGGACCGCACCCACGCCGCGCACCGGCGCGGCGGGGCGTCCGCCGGTCCGCAGTCGGCGCCCGGCGCGGCTCCGGTGCTGGTGATCGGATCGCCGTTCCTGTGGTGGATGCGGGTCGCGGAGCTACGGGCCGTCCTGGCCCCGGTCGTCGCCGGCACGGGTCCCTCCGCGCACCCGGACATAGCCGACGCCCGCGGCTTCGTACGGGGGCTGGACGCCGCGGTGGACGTCGGCGCCCGGCCAGGCCTCGGTTGGATCGCCGGCCCGGCCCGGCTGCTGCTGCGGCTGTGCCGGGTGGACGCGGCCGAGATGGAGCGCGGCGTGGCCGCGGCCGCCTCGGACCGTGCACAGGGTGTGGACTACGGGCTGCGGATCGTCGCCCAGGAGCAGGTCGGCCTCGCCTACGCGGGCTGGGACCGGCTGCTGACGCGTGTCGCGCTGCCCGCCTGGCGGATGGGCCGCTGGCCGGCGCACCTCGACGCGGGCGTGGTCTCCGCGCTGACCGAGCTGTCCCGTCGGGACCGGCTCGCCGAGGGCTACACCTCGCGCCTCGGCGAGCGCCCCGCGTGCGACCTGCTGGAGCAGCCCGGAGCGATCGACGAGGCGACCTCCCTGCTGGCCGCGCGCCTGTTCCACGGCGGCCCCGCCGAGTCCGGCCCGGACTGGTCCCCGGTGGAGTGGACGGCGTACCCGGAGGAAGTCGTCGACCGCAAGTGGCGCACCGAGGCGGCCCGTCTGCACGTCGCCCTGGACGCGCTGGCCGTCCCGACGGCCTCGCCGCCCCCGACCGCCCCGACCCGCCCGAACACCACCGCGCGGAACACCACCGCGCCGAACACCACCGCGCCGGACGCCGCCCGGCCGGGCGCTGCCGCGCCGGCCACCGCCGCGCCGGCCACCGCCGCGCCGGCCACCGCCCGGCCG
>NZ_JBHXSC010000072.1:0-34858 GCF_042716505.1 Streptomyces sp. NPDC058674 | reverse complement strand
CCCAGCGCCTCCATCGCCCGCCGCGCGCCCACGATCGAGGACTTCGTCTGCAACAGGTCCTGCGTCGTCTCCACCAGCAGCGCGTCGGCGCCGCCCGAGAGCAGGCCCTCCGCATTGACCTGGTAGGCGTCGCGGATCTGCGCGTACGTGATGTGCCCCAGCGTCGGCAGCTTCGTCCCCGGACCCATCGAGCCGAGCACCCAGCGCTGCTGCCCCGTGGAGGCCGTGAACTCGTCGGCCACCTCGCGGGCGATGCGCGCACCCGCCTCCGACAGCTCGAAGTTGCGCTCCGCGATGTCGTACTCGGCGAGCGCGGCATAGTTCGTGCCGAAGGTGTTCGTCTCCACGCAGTCCACACCGACCGAGAAGTACGCCTCGTGGACCCTGCGCACGATGTCCGGACGGGTGACGTTCAGAACCTCGTTGCAGCCCTCCAGCTGCTGGAAGTCCTCCATCGACGGGTCCTGCGCCTGGAGCATCGTCCCCATCGCCCCGTCCGCCACCACCACACGCGTGGCGAGGGCCTCCCGGAGGGCGTCGGCGCGTTGTTGCGTGTTCATCGTCATGTCAGCTGCCCCAGCTTCTCTTCCAGCAGCCCGGCAGCGTGCTCCCCGTACACCGTGCGAAGGGTGGTCAGGAGCCGCTCGGGCTGGATCTCGTACGCCTGTGAGCCGACGGCGGCCAGGACCAGCGCGGACATCGCGCAGCCGAGCTGGGCGGCGGTCCGCAGCGGCAGGCCCCAGCCGACGGCGGCCAGGAATCCGGAGCGGAAGGCGTCGCCGACTCCGGTGGGGTCTGCGGCCCGGACGTCGGGGACGGCGCCGACGGTGACGGTCGGCTCGCCCTTGGCGTCGATGCGGACGCCCTGCGCGCCCAGGGTGGTGACCCAGGTCCCGACGCGGTCCAGTACGTCGGTGTGGCTCCAGCCGGCGCGCTCGCGCAGCAGCGCGGACTCGTACTCGTTGGTGAACAGCCAGCGGGCTCCGGTGACCAGGCTGCGGACCTCGGCGCCGGTGAGGCGGGCGAGCTGCTGCGAGGGGTCGGCGGCGAAGGGGATGCCCAACTCGCGGGCCTGTTCGGTGTGGCGGAGCATCGCACCCGGGTCGTTGGGTGAGACGAGGACCAGGTCCAGGGGGGTGCGGGCGTGCACGGCGTACAGGTCGATGCGGCCGGCCTCGGCCATCGCGCCCGCGTAGAAGGAGGCGATCTGGTTGGTGTCCTGGTCGGTCATGCACATGAAGCGGGCGGTCTGGTGCTCGGTGGAGACGTGGACGGAGCCGGTGTCGACGCCGTGTTCCTTGAGCCAGACCTCGTACTCGGCGAAGTCGGGGCCCACGGCTCCCACCAGGAGGGGGTCCAGGCGCAGGCCGCCCAGACCGTAGGCGATGTTGGCGGCCACTCCGCCCCGGCGCACCTCGAGGGTGTCGACGAGGAAGGACAGCGAGACGTGTTCCAGCTGGTCGGGGAGCAGCTGGTCGACGAACCGGCCCGGGAAGGCCATGAGGTGATCTGTGGCGATGGATCCGGTCACCGCGATACGCACGTGGACTCCTGTGAGCTGGGCTGATGTCGGCGGGGCGGAGTGGAGCGGGACGGGGCCCCGGGGGCGGGGTGGCCGGGGCCCCGGGGGCGGGGTGGCGTGCGGGGGGGGACGCTCAGGCGCCGGCGGCGGCCCTGAGCTGCTCGGCGCGGTCGGTGCGCTCCCAGGTGAAGTCGGGCAGCTCGCGGCCGAAGTGGCCGTAGGCGGCGGTCTGGGCGTAGATCGGCCGCAGCAGGTCCAGGTCGCGGATGATGGCGGCCGGGCGGAGGTCGAAGACCTCGGTGATGGCCTTCTCGATGCGGTCGGTGGGCACGGTGTGGGTGCCGAAGGTCTCGATGAAGAGGCCGACGGGCTCGGCCTTGCCGATGGCGTAGGCGACCTGGGCCTCGCAGCGGGTGGCCAGTCCGGCGGCGACGACGTTCTTGGCGACCCAGCGCATGGCGTAGGCGGCGGAGCGGTCGACCTTGGACGGGTCCTTGCCGGAGAAGGCGCCGCCGCCGTGGCGGGCCATGCCGCCGTACGTGTCGATGATGATCTTGCGGCCGGTGAGGCCGGCGTCGCCCATCGGGCCGCCGATCTCGAAGCGCCCGGTGGGGTTGACCAGCAGGCGGTAGCCCTCGGTCTCCAGCTTGATGCCGTCCTCGGCGAGGCGGCGCAGCGTGTGTTCGACGACGATCTCGCGGATGTCGGGGGTCAGCAGCGCTTCCAGGTCGATGTCGGCGGCGTGCTGGGTGGAGACGACGACGGTGTCCAGGCGGACGGCCTGGTCGCCGTCGTACTCGATGGTGACCTGGGTCTTGCCGTCGGGGCGCAGGTAGGGGATGGTCCCGTTCTTGCGGACCTCGGACAGGCGCTTGGAGAGCCGGTGCGCGAGGTGGATCGGGAGCGGCATGAGCTCGGGGGTCTCGTCGCAGGCGTAGCCGAACATCAGGCCCTGGTCGCCGGCGCCCTGGGCGTCGAGCTCGTCGCCCTCCTCGCCCTCGACGCGCTTCTCGTAGGCGGTGTCGACGCCCTGGGCGATGTCCGGGGACTGGGCGCCGATGGACACCGACACGCCGCAGGAGGCGCCGTCGAATCCCTTGGTGGAGGAGTCGTAGCCGATGTCGAGGATCTTATCGCGGACGAGCTGGGCGATGGGCGCGTAGGCCTTGGTGGTGACCTCGCCGGCTATGTGGACCAGGCCGGTGGTGATGAGGGTCTCCACCGCCACGCGCGAGGTGGGGTCCTCGGTGAGGAGGGCGTCGAGGATCGTGTCGCTGATCTGGTCGGCGATCTTGTCGGGGTGGCCCTCGGTCACGGATTCCGAGGTGAACAGACGGCGGGACATGTCACTCCTGGTGGTTGGGGGCGGGGCGGACGGCGGGTCGGGGGCGGGTGGTGGGGGCCGCGGCGGTCTCCGGGGCCCGGGCCAGGGCCCGGAGGGGGCCGCGGCGCGCGGGGTGCGCGGAGTGCGGGCCGCGGGCGGGGTCGTGCGGGGGGCGGGGGTGGCCCGGTGGAGTGGGGGCGGGTTCGCGGCGCGGGGCCGCAACGTCCGGGCCGCCTCCTGGTCCTGGCCGGCGGTCCGGCGCAGGTGGTCGCGCAGGTCGGGCCGGCGTTCCCGGCCGGCCGGGCGGTCGTCTGCGAGGTGGGCCCGGTGCAGGACGCCCCGCAGTCGGGCGCTCCGGCCGTCCAGGAGCCACCGGTGGCGGGTGGGCGCCACGGTGAAGGCCTGGTCCGGCTCCTGCGGTACGGCGGTGCGCAGTGCCGTGCCCGGCCGGTACGGGTCGAACTCGCGCGTGCGCTCGCTGGGTCCGGTTCGGGGTGCGGGGGGTCTGGCCGGTGCGGTGCGCGGTACTGCCTCGGCGTCGTACGGGGTCTGCCGGGCGGCCGGGGAGCGGCGGGTGTCCAGGGGGCCGTTCCACGTGCAGTGCGGCGCCCGCGGTGAGCTGGGCGGGGGCGGGTTCGCCGTGGAGGTCGGGGGAGGGCGGGGGGCCGGGGGCGGCGACCACGGTCATGGCCACGGTGGCGGCCATCGCTTCCCTCCTCTTCCCTTGCGGCATACGGCATACGGCGTTCCGCATACGGCCTGCGGTGGCCGGTCGTGTGTGCGCCGGCGGTGTCTGCGCGGTGGTCGGTCGTGGTGCGGGTGGGCGGGCCGGGTCGTTCAGCCGGTCCGCCGGGTGCGGTGGCGGGGGCGTCGGCCGGCCGGCTCCGCGCGGGCCGCGGTCCGCCCTGACCTGCCGTTTCCGGCCGGTCCGGCGGGCCCGGTCCGGTGTCCTCGACGATCGCGTCCGGTACCGGATTCCGGCCGGAAGGCCGCTTGAGGCCGGTTCCGGCGCGGTGCCTGCCGGGGCTGCGCGCGCGGTGCGGGGACGGGGTGCACGATGGCCTGCCTCCTCGGGGCACGGCGCAGGGCGGGAGGGCCGTGCACGGACTCGTGCGCGGGTCGGTAGGGGTACCCCGGTACGGGTACGTCGGTAGGGGGACTTACGGGTACAGGGCCTTCGGTGCGGGTGCTTGCGTGCGGGTGCTTGCGTGCGGGTGCTTGCGTGCGGGTGCTGCTGGTGGACTCATGTGTGGACTCGTGGGGGACACGGCCGGACATGGTCTGTTGTCGAGGATTCTTGCGTCCGGTCCTCGGCTCGTCCTTGAGGGCGCGTCGAGCGGGGTTGGGGGGTTTCCCCACCCCCGCTCATGCCGCGGCCCCTCCCCCGCGTCCGCGGCGGCTCCCGCCCGCTTACCGGACGCGGAAGTTCGCCATCATCCCCATCGCCGAGTGGTCGAGCAGGTGGCAGTGGTAGACGTACGTCCCGCGGTAGGTGTCGAAGGTGGCGTGGAGTTTGACGGTCTCCCCGGGGAAGAGGCGGACGGTGTCCTTGGGCCCGGACTCGGCGGGGCCGGCCGGGGCGCCGTTGCGCTCCAGTACGCGGAACTGGACCAGGTGCATGTGGAAGTTGTGGGGCACGACCGTGTTGGCGTTGGTGACGGTCCAGATCTCCGAGCTGCCGTGCGCGATGGTCTGGTCGATGCGCTGGGCGTCCCAGACGCGGCCGTCCATGAGCCCCCGCGGCTCCTGGCGGCCGTCCTCGTCCATGGCGAGGACGACGGTGCGCTGGACGGTGGCGGTCCGCAGGGCCGGCAGGGTGCGCAGCACGGCCGGTATCCGGCTGGGGTCGGAGGCGGTGCGCACGACGTCGAAGCGCAGGACCCTGCCGACCTGGTCGGGGGTTCCCGGGCCCAGGGTGTTCTCCAGGACGATCTTGGTTCCGACGGGGTAGCGGGAGAAGTCGATGACGACGTCGGCCCGCTCGGCCGGGGAGAGTCCGAGGGTGTCGGTGGTGAAGGGGCGTTCCAGCAGGCCGCCGTCGGTGCCGATCTGGGTCATCTGGCCGCCGTCGGAGAGGCGGAGCTGGAAGAAGCGCATGTTGGAGGAGTTCAGCAGCCGGAAGCGGTACTTGCGGGCGGCGACCTCGAAGTAGGGGCTGGGGCGGCCGTTGGCGAGGACGGTGGTGCGGCCGAAGACGTCGTCCATGACGTAGACCAGTTGTCCGGCCTCGTCGAAGCGGGCGTCGCGCAGGGCGATGGGGACCTCGTACTGGCCGGAGGGCAGGGGCAGGGACCGCTCGGTGTCGTCGGAGAGGAGGTAGGTGGCGGACAGGCCGCGGTAGACGTGTTCCGACTCCATGTGGTGGGAGTGGTCGTGGAACCAGAGTCCGGCGGCGGGCTGCTGGTTGGGGTAGGTGTAGGTGCGCGAGGTGCCCGGGGCGAAGGTGTCCATGGGGCCGCCGTCGTTCTCGGGTGAGACGTTGCCGCCGTGCAGGTGGGCGGAGAGCGGCATGGAGAGGTTGTTGCGGTGGCGGATCACGACCTTCCGGCCGCTGCGGGCGCGCAGGACGGGGCCGGGGAAGTGGCCGTCGTAGGTGAGGACCCTGGTCTGTGTTCCGGGGATGATCTCCCGGCTCGCCTCCTTGACGGTGAGGGCGTAGGTGTCCTGGCCGCCGAGGGTGGATACCGGTTGGAGCACCGGGGTGGTCGGCATCCGCACGGTGAACGGCGGCGGGACGGCGACCGGCGGGGTGGTGCCGGCTGCGGTGGCCCGGGCGGAGCCGGCGCCGAGCAGCGGGGTGAGGCCGCCGGCGGTGAGCAGGCCTGCTCCGGTCGCGGCGGCGGCGCCGCTGAGCACGCTGCGTCTGGTGACCATGGGGTTTCCTCCTGGGAAGGGGCGGGTGGGCGCGGGGCGCCGCCCCGGGGGGCGGGGCGGGTGCGCTGCGGGCGGCCGGCGCAGGGTGTCTCCCGCGGGTGTCGCGCCGCGAGTGCACCAGATGCGCCTTGCGCATCACTGGAGCCCAGGTGGTGTGCGGGGCCGGGCGTTGCGCGGGCCTTGCGGGCTTTGGGCGACCCTCCTCATGCGTACGTACGACCGCGTACGCGCGATGGGTGCCGCCGGTTGGGCGGCCGCTGGGGGAGGCTCCCGTGGATCTGCACGACCTGCACGACTTACGCGACTGGCTGCCGCGTGCGCTGGGGGTGGCGGAGCGGTGGGGCGGGCAGTTCGGCCCGTACGAGAGCCATGAGGCGCACCGTGTGGACTCCTCGGCGTTCACGGCGGCGTTCGAGCGTCTGGCCAAGCGGATGGATCACAACTATCCGTTCTTCCACCCGCGTTACGCCGGACAGATGGTCAAGCCGCCGCATCCGGCGGCCGTCACCGGTTACCTGACCGCGATGCTGTTCAACCCGAACAACCATGCCGCCGAGGGCGGGCCGGCGACGACGGAGATGGAGCGCGAGGCGGTCGCCGAGCTGGCCGCCATGTTCGGTCTGGCGTCGCACGTCGGGCACCTGACGACCAGCGGCACGATGGCGAACCTGGAGGCCCTGTACGTCGCCCGGCAGCTGCACCCGGACCGCGGGATCGCCTACAGCGGCGAGTGCCACTACACGCACGAGCGGATGTGCCACGTGCTGGGCATGGAGGGGCACCGGATCGCGGCCGACGCGTACGGGCGCATCGACCTCGACGCGCTGGAGGACGCGCTGCGCGGCGGGCGGATCGGGACCGTCGTCGTCACCACGGGCACGACCGGGCTGGGCGCGGTGGATCCGGTGCACGAGGTGCTGGCGCTGGCGCGCCGGTACGGGGTGCGGGTCCATGTGGACGCGGCGTACGGCGGGTTCTACGCGATCTTGGGCCGGGCGGGGGCCGGCGGTGTCGAGGCGGCGCCGTGGCGGGCGGTCGCCGAGTGCGATTCGGTGGTGGTGGACCCGCACAAGCAGGGGCTGCAGCCGTACGGGTGCGGGGCGGTGCTCTTCCCCGATCCGCGTGCGGGCCGGCACTTCGCGCACGATTCGCCGTACACCTACTTCACCGACGCGGAGCTGCACCTGGGCGAGATCAGCCTGGAGTGCTCGCGGGCGGGTGCAGCGGCGGCGGGGCTGTGGCTGACGCTGCAGCTGCTGCCGCTGACCGAGGACGGTTTCGGGCGGATCCTGGCGGCGAACCGGCGGGCCGCGCTGCGCTGGGCGGACCTGCTGGCCGATTCGGCGGAGCTGGCGCTGTACCAGCGGCCGGACCTCGACATCGTGACGTACTTCCCGGTGACCGGTGACGGCCGGCTGTCCTCGATCGACGCGGCGTCAGACCGGCTGCTGCGGGACGGGATGACGGCGGAGGCCGATCCGGTGTTCCTGAGCGTGCTGCGGGCGGACGCGGACGCGTTCGTGCGGCGCCACCCGGGGGTGGTGCGCGATGCGGAGGCGGCGCGGGTGATCCGCAGTGTCCTGATCAAGCCGGAGTTCGAGCACTACCTGCCGACGCTGCACGCCCGGGTGTCGGAGCTCGCCGCGGGCGGGCGTGCCGGGGCCTGAGCGGCGCCCGCTCCCCCGGCCCCGCCCGCCCTGTTCCGCTTCCCGGTCCACTGCCCCGCCTGCCCGCCTGTCCTACTCCGCTCCGCTGCCCCGCCCGCCCGTCTGCCCTGTTCCGCTCCCCCCGCCCGCCTGACCCGTTCCGCTTCCCGCCCGGCTGTTCCTGCCGGTTCCCCTGCTCCCTTTCCCTCTCTTCTCCTCTGCTTCCTTTCCGCCGACCGGAGGTCTTTGCCGTGTCCCCGACCGCGCCCCCGACCGAGTCCTTGTCCTTGACCGCGATCCTCTCTCCAGCGCCGGACGCGCTGGGCAGATCGGCCGTCGCCCACCTGTCCGCCCTCCTGGCCTCCTCCTTCCAGGAGGACGCCCTGACCCGCTGGATGATCCCCGACGGGCGCGTGCGGGCGGAGCTGCTCCCCGGCTTCTTCCGGGTGTTCGTGGAACTGTCCGCCGCCCACGGCGGGGTGCTGACCACCGCGGACGGCGACGCGGTGGTGCTGTTCCTGCCGCCCGGTGCCGAGCCCGACGAGGCCGCCCTGGACGCGGCGCTCGCCGAGGCCCTGGGCGGGCACGTCGAGGCCCTGCGGGTGATATCCGCCCTGCAGGCGGAGCACCACCCGAAGGATCGGGCGCACTACTACATCTCCTTCGGCGCGGTGCGCGCCGGCCGCCAGCAGGGCGGTCTGATGTCCGCGCTGCTGGGCGAAGTGCTGTCCCGCGCCGACGCCGAGGGCGTGGGCGCCTATACGGAGGCCAGCTCGCCGGGGGGCGAGGCCGCGACCCGGCGCACCGGCTTCGACCGCCTGGGGGCGGACATCGTCCTGCCCGGGGGCGGACCCGCCCTGCGGCCGATGTGGAGGGACCCCCGATGAGGGGCGACGATCTGATCCGGTCGTGGACCACCGGCCAGGTGGCCCGCGGCGAGGTGCCGGCCGACGCACTGGACCCGCTCGGGCGGGTGCTCATGTGGAGCAGGGACTTCCTGGTCTCCAGCCACCCCGAGCTGGGCCGTACCGGCCCGGTGTGCCCGTACACCCAGCCCTCGCTGCGCAAGGAGCTGTTCCACCTGGCGCTGCCGTCCGCGGACTGCGACAACCTGGCCCTGGCGGTCGATTCGCTGCGCACCCGCCACGCGGTCCTGTCTGAGCCCTTGTCGCCCGAGGACCGCGAGCTCCTGACGATCCTGCTGGTCCTGCCGGGCTTCGACCCGACGGACTCGGTGGAACTGGACGAGCTCCAGCGCAAGGCGAAGGACGAGTTCGTCGCGGAGGGGCTGATGATCGGCCAGTTCCATCCGGTGTGCGAGGAGCCGGGCCTGTACAACGAGGCGTTCCGTCCGCTGCGGGCTCCGCTGCCGCTGCTCGCGGTCCGCAAGCTGCTGGTCTTCGACCTGCCGTTCCTGGTGGGTGACGACGCGCATCTGGACCACTACCTGCAGCGGTTCGCACCGGAGATCCCCTCGCGGATCCGGGACCAGCTGGTGAGCCGGGTGGTGGCTGCCTGACCGCGCCCCCGCTGCCCCGGCCCCCGGCTGACCGCGCCCCGTTGTCGGGGCGCGGTCAGCCGTCTTGTGCGGTGCGGCCGGTGCGGCCGTCAGGGCCGGGCGGCCAGGAGGCATTCCTCCAGGAAGGCCAGGACGCGCAGGTGGTAGGCGGCCGCGGTGTGGCCGAGGCTGATGTTGTGGCCTGCCCCGGGCTGGTGGTCGACGATCACGCGGGGGGACGCCGTCAGGCGGGAGGCCATCGCGGCGAGGGTGGGGGCGTCCAGGTGCCACCAGGCTTCGTGGGCGGCGAAGGTGAGGCGGACCGGGATGCGGACGTCGGGGGCCAGGGCCTCGAACTGGCGGGGCCAGTGGATGGTTTCCGCGGATTCGCGGGGCGGGGTCGGGGCGAGGAGGGTGCGGCTGGCCTGGAAGGTGCCGCGCGGGTAGAGGTTCAGCGGTCCCCAGTTGAGTTTGGTGGCGCCGCCGCCCAGGGTCGAGGGGAAGTGCAGGGCCTGGGGGTCGTAGAAGTAGCCGGTGCCGGAGGTGTCCAGTCCCAGCAGCGGGACGGCGCCGGAGGCGGCCGCGGTGTGGAGGGCGGCTTTGCCGCCGTCGGAGTGGCCCAGGAGGAAGAAGCCGGCGCCGATGTCGTGGGTGCGGGCGTGTTCCTTCAGGGCGGCGTGCAGGGTCTGCGCCTGCTCGGCGAGGCTCTGCCCTTCGGGCAGGACGTCGGCCGAGGCGCCGTAGCCGGGGCGGTCCACGGCCAGGACGGCGTGGCCCAGTGCGGTGGCGTGCGGGATGAAGGCGTTCCAGTAGGCGGCCCGCATGCCGCGGCCGTGGACGGCCAGGATGGTGGAGCGGCGGGCGGTGCCCGCCGGGGGTTCGGCGAGGATCGCGGAGAGCGGGATGCCGCCGGCGTCGAGTTCGTAGGGGGCGTGGGCGGTGGGCGCGGCCGGCCCGGCGGCGGGCGGCGGCGTGAGGGCGGGTGTCGTGAGGGCGGGTGTCGTGGTGGTCATCGCAGCGCCAGCCCCTTGCGTGCTCCGGCCATGGCGTCGACCCAGTGGGCGGGTGAGCCGGTGCGCAGCAGGGAGGTGCCCACCAGCAGGCCGCCGAAGCCGGCGTCCAGGAGGCCGGCGGCAGTGGCGGGGCTGTCGATGCCGCTGGCGCTGACGGGCAGGGCGCCGGTGGCGCGGACGGCGGGGAGCAGGTCCAGGGAGCGTCCCAGGTCGCCCGCGCCGCGCTCGCGCGTCTTGATGTCCTTGTTGTTGACGGCGATCACGCACTCGTCGGGGTGGTGGACGCAGGCGAGTTCGGCTTCCTCGGTGATTTCCACGAAGGGGGTCAGGCCGGTGAGCAGGCACTCGGTGACCAGGGTGCGCATGCTGGTGGCGGGCAGGAGGGCGGCGGTGAGGAGCACGGCGGAGGCGCCGAGCTCCTTCGCCGTGCGGATCTGGTCCTTGCGGGTGATGAAGTCCTTCTGCAGGATCGGCAGGCCGGTCAGGGCGGCGACGTCGCGCAGCAGGTCGGGCGAGCCGCCGAACCAGCGGCCGGTGACCACCGAGACGCAGGGTGCGCCGGCGGTCTCGTACGCCTGGACGATCGCGGCGGGGGTGCGGCCGCCGAGCATGTCGTAGCCGTGGGCGTCGCGTCGTTTCACCTCCATCACCACGGGGGTCGCGGAGGCCTGGAGGGCCTCGAGAAAAGGGAAGGCGGTCCGGTGGTGCTCGGTCATCGCGAGGGCTCCAGGTGGGGGTGGGCGGCGGCGGGGACGGTGGCCGGGGCCGGTACGAGGACGGCGGCCGGGACGGGAACGGCGGCCGGGGCGGGGGCGTGGGTGCGCCAGGCGCGGGCCAGGGCTGCGATCTCGGGGACGCCGAAGCGGCCGGTGGTGTGGTCGCGGGCGGCGGTGTCGACGTCGATGCCGCGGAATCCGTGGTGGTGCACGACGTCTTCGTAGGCGGGCCGGTTGTGGGGGGTGAGGCCGCCGGCGAGGAGGAAGGGGCGGGTGAGGCGGGGCAGCAGGGCGGTGAGGCGGGCGGGGTCGAGGGTGTGGCCGGTGCTGCCGATGCGGCCGTCGCCGGTGGCGGTGTCGAGGAGGAAGAGGTCGGTGCCGGCCCGGTCGTAGGCGCCGATGAGGGGGCGTTCCACGCAGCCCCCGTCTTCCTGGACGTGCAGGACCTTGACGATGCCGACTTCGGGGGGCAGTTCGGCGCGCAGGGCCCGCACGAGGGCGGGCGGCTGGTAGGCGTGGAGCTGGACCCAGCCGGCGCCGGTGCGCCGCACGAGGTGTGCGAGCGCGCAGGCGTCGGACAGGAAGGTCACCAGGACGGGCAGGAGGCCGGCCGAACGGGCCGCCGCCGCGAGGGCGGCGGACCCGTCCGGGTCCAGTTCCGAGGGGCCGCCGGGTACGCCGTGCCAGAGGCCGACGCAGTCCGCTCCGGCGGCGGCCGCCGCCTCGATGTCCTGCGGGGCGGTGGCCCCGCAGACCTTCAGCAGGGTTCGGGACAGGGGGCGGGTGGTGCTCACTTGCCCAGCCCCAGCATCGAGGCGATGCGGTTGTACTGGATCTCGTTGGTGCCGGAGTAGATCGTGCCGCCCACGGCGTTGCGGACGTCGATCTCCAGGCCGTACTCGGCCATGTAGCCGTGGCCGCCGAAGATCTGTACGGCGGTGAGGCTGGTGGCGAGGTTGCTTTCGCTGGTGACGAGTTTGGAGATGGCGAGGTCGGTGGTGATGTTCTCGCCGGCCTCCAGTTTCTCGCCGGTGTCGTAGAGCCACTTGCGGGCGGTCTCCAGCTGGATCTTCGTGTCGACGATCTTGTTGGCGATCGTCTGGTACGAACCGATCGCCTTCCCGAACGACTTGCGCGTCCTCGCGTATTCGACACAGCGGTCCAGGCGGTGTTGCATCTCGCCGACGTTGACGATGAAGGAGAAGAGGATCTCCCGTTTCATGACGTGGTCCAGGACCAGGAAGCCGCCTCCGACCCTGCCGAGGACCGCGGTGCGCGGTACGCGTACGTCGTCGAAGAAGAGCTCGCTGATCGGTGAGGTGCGCAGGCCCATCTTCTTGATGGGCTTGCCGGCGCTCACTCCGGGGGTGTTGCGGTCGACGAGGAAGGCGGTGGTGCCCAGTGGGCCGCCGTCCGGGTGGGTGCGGGCGTAGACGACGATGACGTCGGCGACGGGGCCGTTGCTGACGAAGACCTTGCTGCCGTTGATGACGAAGTCGTCTCCGTCGCGGACGGCCCGGGTGGTCATCGCCATGGCGTCGGAGCCGCCTTCGGCCTCGGTGATGGCGTGGGCGCCGATCGCCTCTCCCGAGCAGATCTGGGGCAGCCAGCGTTCTTTCTGCTCCAGGGTGCCGAACTGCTGGATCGGGATTCCGGTGGAGCAGATGGAGGTGGTGACCGAGAAGCTCAGGCCCGCGTCGCGGTTGTACTCGCCGAGGCCTTCGAGGACGTACATGGTGGTGAGGAGGGACTGGCCGAGGCCTCCGTGGTCCTCGTGGAAGGGCAGGGAGAGGATCCCGGTCTTCTGGACGAGCTTCCACTTGTCCTCCGAGAAGGCGGACTGCTCGTCGAGTTCGATGTGGTCTGCGCTGAGTGCGTCTCCCCACCGCTCCAGGCCTTCGCGCAGATCTGCCTGGTCGGCGTTCCAACGGATCACGACGGACCCCTTTTGGTCGGTTCGGTCGGGGGGTGGTGGTGCGGGTGGTTCAGTAGGCGGAGGAGCTGTGGGCGTCGAGGCTGTGGACCTCGTCACCGCGCAGGGCGGGCGAGAAGACGCAGACCAGGCGCAGGTCCTCGTGGGGGCTGGCGACGAGGTAGTGGGCGTCGTGCTGGTCGAGGGCGTACATGCGGCCCGGGACGATCTCGTGGGAGGTGCCGTCGAGTTCGATGACCTCGCCGGAGCCTTCGATGCAGTAGCAGGCCTCGAGGTGGTTGACGTACTCCAGGCGGGACTTGGTGCCGGCCAGGACGGTGGTGTCGGTGAGCGAGTAGCCCAGGCCGTCCTCGGCGAGGAGGAAGCGGCGGCTGAGGCCGTTGCCCCACTCGACGGTCTTCACGGACTCGATGTCGCGAACGATCATGGTGTTCTCCCGGTGTGAGGGTGGTGCGCGGATGGCGGGGATGAGGGGTGGCGCTCTTCCGGTCGGGTGCGGGTGGTGGGGCCGGGCCGGGTCGGGTCCGGTCGGGGCGGGTGGTCAGGAGGGGTGGTGCGGTGCGGGCAGGACCGAGCGGACGAAGGTGCGGAAGGCCTCGGTGACGTCGAGGCCGGCTTCCTGGGCGCGTTCGACGGCGGCGACCGCGGCGGAGCCGATGATCGCGGCGTCGGCGCCGGCGGCTGCGACGGCTTCGACGTCCTGCCGTGTGCTGACCCCGAAGCCGACGGCGATCGGGGACGTGGTGTGGGCCCGCAGGCCGGTGACCGTGTGGGCCAGGGCCGCGTGGCCGGCGGCGGGTGCGGTGCCGCTGCGGCCGTAGTGGGCGACGAGGTAGAGGTAGGCGGAGGCGTGTGCGGCGGCCTGGGCCTGGGTGTGGGGCGGGCTCTTGGTGTAGCAGGTGGTGACGACGGGGAGTCGGGCCGCGGCGGCGGTTTCCAGGTGGGCTTCGCGCAGTCTGGGGGGCAGGGCGTGCAGGAGGAGTCCGTCGGCGCCTGCTGCGGCGATGTCGCGGGTGGCGGTGGCCAGGTCGCGGTGTTTGAGGGAGTGGCTCCAGTCGGCGAGGAGGGCGATCCGCAGGTGGGCCAGGTGGGGGCGTACGTCGGCGATGAAGGCGAGTACGTCGTCCAGGTCCGCGCCGCCGCGTTCCAGGGCGCGGGCCGCCGAGCGGCGGATGACGGGGCCGTCGGTGATCGAGTCGGGGAAGGGGACGGCCAGTTCCAGGCAGTCCACGCCCTCTTCGTCGAGCATGAGGACCAGGTCGCGCAGGACGGGCAGCGGCGGGTCGCCGGCGTTGAGGAACAGGGCGAGTCCGGGTCCTGGGCCCTGGGTGCGGTGGGCGAAGAAGGGGGCCGGGGCGGCGGTGGCGGTCGGGGCGGCGGTGGCCGTCCCCGCGGGGCGGGTGCGGGTGGGGTTAGGCACGGGTCACCGCCAGGGTGCGGGGGGTGGACGGGGCGGCCAGGCGCCGGGCCAGGTCGTGGGCGGCGCCGGAGCGGACGGCGTCCTCGGCGAGGGCGATGGCGGAGAGCCATTCGCGGCGGTTGCCGGCGGCCACGATGAGGGCGGCGGCTCCCAGGCAGACGGTGCGGGTGGCGATCCGGCCGGCCTGCCCGGACAGGACGGACAGGAAGTGCGCGGCGGCCCCGGAGGGGTCGGCGGCGGGCCGCAGGTCGGCGAAGGAGCCGTCGGCGGGGGTGAGTTCGCCGGGCCGGACGATCCGGGTCAGGCCCCTGCCGGCGTGGATGGTGTTGGTGGCGAAGGGCAGGAGTTCGTCCGCGCCGGATTCGTTGGAGGTGAGCCAGATGCGGCGGGTGGTGGTGGTCGCGGCGAGTTCGCGCAGGGTGTCCAGGGGGGCTGTTGCCGAGACCCCGGTGACCTGGGCGGTCACCGGCAGGTCGGCGAGGAAGGGGCCCAGGGCGTTGAGGAAGCGGCCGAAGGGTTTGAGTCCGATGGGGGCCGCGGTCCGGGCCAGTCGGGTCAGCTGCGCCGGGTAGACGTACGGTCCGGCGAAGGCGATCCCGTGGGCGGCGAGGGTGTCCTCGGTCTGGGCGTGGGAGGAGGTGAGGCGGACGCCGAGCCGCTCCAGCAGGTCGACGGAGCCCAGGGAGCTGGTGTAGGCGCGGGAGCCGGTTTTGACGACCTTGACTCCGGCGGCCGCGGCGACGAACGCCGAGGCGGTGGAGATGTTGAAGGTCTTGGGCCCGCCGCCGGTGCCGACGACGTTGACGGTGCCCTCCCAGGAGGTGGTCGCCGTCGTCGGCGGCCGGCGCTCGGCCAGCGAGTCCAGCAGGTGGCGCAGGGTGTGGTGGTCGGGGAGCCTGCTGGTCAGGGAGGCCAGCAGGGCGACGACCTGGGCCCTGTCGAGGCTGCCGTCGCCGAGCTGGTCCCACCAGGACCGCCAGGTGTCCCGGCCGACCGGGGCCTGCTGTTCCAGCAGGCCGGTGAGTGCGTCGTGCACGGTCGGTCTCCGTCTCGTCCGTCGGGTGGTGGGGTGGGTGGTTCTACGCGGCCGCCGTGCTGCGGGCGTCGGCGATGAAGGCGTCGATGGCCTCGACGCTGCGGAAGTTGTTGGGGTCCAGGTCGGCGTCGCCGATGGCGAGCTCGAAGCGGTCCTCGACCCAGGCGATGAGCTTGAGGACGCCGAGGCTGTCGATGACGCCGTCGTTGAGGAGGTCGTGGTCGACGGCGAGCTCGCCGGCGGGGGTGCCCGGGAGGAACTCGGTGATGACGAAGTTCTTGATGGTGTCGACGTTGCTCATGACGGGATTCCTTCGGCGAGAGGTGCGGATACGGGTGTGGTGGTCGGTGCGGTGGTCGGTGCGGTGGTGGGGCTGATCCGGTCGAGGAGGTCGAGGGCCTTGCGGTCGACTTTTCCGGTGGCCGTCTTGGGCAGCGGGTCGTCGGTGAGGGTCAGCTGGTGGGGTACGGCGGCCCTGGGCAGGTGCCGGGCGCAGTGGGTGCGCAGCTGGAGGCCGGTGAGGGCGCTGTGGGGGGCGCGCCGGACGGCGGCGATGAGTTTGCGGCCGGCGATCGGGTCGGGCAGGGCGGCGACGCCGGCTTCCAGGACGTCGGGGTGTTCTTGGAGGACCCGTTCGATCTCGGCGGTGTTGACGGCGACTCCGCGGACCTTGACCTGGAAGTCGGTGCGTCCGTTCAGGTGCAGGGTGCCGGTGGCGTCGCGGCGGACGAGGTCGCCGGTGCGGAACCAGCGGCGGTCGTCGAGGCCGAGGGGGTGGTCGGTGAACTTGTCGGCGTGGCGGGTGCGGTCGAGGTAGCCGCGGCTCTGGAAGGGGGTGTGGACGTAGAGCTCTCCGCTGCCGGGGCCTTCGACGGGGGTGCGGGTGTCGGGGTCCAGGACGAGGGCGTGTACGCCGGGCAGGGGGCGGCCGATGGGGACGGGCGGGAAGGTGGTGGCGGTGGTGTCGATCTCGTGGATGAAGCTGTCGTTGGTTTCGGTGCAGCCGTAGATGTTGTGGATGCGGGCGGTGGGGAAGAGGGCGGGTAGGGCGGCGAGGGTGCGGTCGGCGATGGCGTCGCCGGTGAACATGACGTGGTCGACGCCGGGGAAGGTGTCGCCGGTCTTGGCGGCGGCGTCCTGGAGGAGTCCGAAGGCCATGGGGACGGCCTGGACGACGTGGACGTCGTGGCGCAGGACCAGGTCGCGCAGGTGGCGGCCGTGGGCGGCGAGGGCGGGGTCGACCAGGACGACGCGTCCGCCGCGGGCCAGGGTGGTCCACACGTCCAGGAGGCAGAGGTCGAAGTTGAGGGGGGCGTAGTTCAGGACGGTGCGGCCGGGGCCGATGTCGAAGGCGTTGCCGGCCCAGCGGGTGAAGCGGTCCACGGCGTCCAGGGCCAGGGGGACGATCTTGGGGAGGCTGGTGGAGCCGGAGGTGGTGAGCATGAGCGCGGTGTCGGCGGCCTGGTCGGCGGGCAGCGGCTGGGCGGGGGTGTC
Organism: Streptomyces sp. NPDC058674; assembly: GCF_042716505.1. Taxonomy (NCBI): domain Bacteria; kingdom Bacillati; phylum Actinomycetota; class Actinomycetes; order Kitasatosporales; family Streptomycetaceae; genus Streptomyces; species Streptomyces sp. NPDC058674. The sequence goes on along the minus strand of NZ_JBHXSC010000072.1, from coordinate 18,382 downwards.
GGGGCTGGGGGTGACGCGGGCGCTGTGGCCGCCGGGGGCCAGGACGTGGGCGCAGCCTGCCTGGGCGAAGAGGTCGGCCAGGAGGGTGTCGGCGAGGGCGGGGGACGGCAGGAGCAGGGGGCGGCGGGCGAGGAGGCAGCCCAGGACGAGGGCGACGGTGGCGGGTGACTTGTCGGCGAGGATGCCGACGGGGGCGTGGGGGGCGAGCTGGAGGAGGGCGAGGCGGTCGCGTTCGCGGCCGGCCCTCTCGTAGAGCTCGCGGTAGGTGGTCTCCTCGTCGTTGAAGACGAGGGCGGTGGCGTGGGGGCGGTCGCGGACCTGGGTCAGGAATCCGCCGAGGAGGCCGAGTTCGACGGCCGGGGTGGTGGTCACGGCAGGTCGCCTCCCTGGGGGCGGGTGGGCGCGGCGAGTTCGATCCAGCCGCTCTTGACGGCGGTTCCGCCGGGGGTCTTGCAGGTGAAGCGGATGGTGCGGGCTTCGGTGTCGGGCTGGAGGGTGATCTCCAGGGGGGTGTCGGGGGCCACGGGGGCGGAGAAGCGGCAGCCCAGGCCGCGGACCCGGGCGGAGTCGCCGTCGGCGAAGCGGTCGACGGCTTCCTCGACGGCGAGGGCGACGACGCTCATGCCGTGGGCGATGACGGTGTCGAAGCCGGCTGCGCGGGCGGCGTCGGCGTCGAGGTGGATGGGGTTGAGGTCGCCGGAGGCGTGGGCGTAGGTGCTGATCCAGTCGGTGGTCAGGGTGTGGACGGCGCTGTGGGCCGGGCCTGCGCCCTGGGGGGCGGGGGCGGGGGGGCCGCCGGTGATGTCGCCGAAGGGCTCCAGGCGGGTGGCGCCGACCAGGAGGGCGGAGATGAGCAGTTCCGCGAAGGGGTCGGGGCCGTCCTCGCCGGTGAGGCGGACCCGCAGGGCGATGCGGGCGCCGCGGGCCTCCTTGCGGATGCCGGCGACGTCGAGGGCGGCGGTGACCTGCTCGCCGGGGCGCACGGGGCGGGCGGTGCGGATGTCCTGGGCGAGGTGGACGACGGAGACGGGGCCCGGTTCGGATGCGGTGAGGGCGGCGACGGTCTGTTCGGCGAGGGTGTGGGCCAGGACGAAGGTGTGGACGGGTGAGGCCTGGCCGGGGCGGGCGGTGGCCAGTCCGCGGCGGGCGGCGCCGCGGTAGTCGGTGATCTGCGGTTCGGTGACGGTCACGGTGGTGACGGGGGCGGGCAGCGTCAGGAGCGTCATGCCGGCACCACCACGAGGGAGGAGTTGTGGCCGCCGAACCCGAAGGAGTTGGTGAGGGCGGGTCCGGGGCGCACGGCGCGGGGGGTGCCGTGGACGACGTCGATGTCCATTCCTGGCTCCAGCTGTCGGTGGTTGGCGGTGGGTGGTACTTCGCAGTGCCGCATGGCCTGCACGGTGGCGATGAGTTCGACGGCTCCGGCGGCGCCGATGAGGTGGCCGATGACCGACTTGGGTGCGGTGACGGGGGGCTGGTGGGTGCCGAACACCTTGGTGAGGGCGGCGGCTTCGGAGCGGTCGTTGTGGGGGGTGGAGGTGCCGTGGGCGTTGACGTGGACGATGTCGTGGGGGGCCAGGCCGGCGTCGGCGATGGCGCCGGCCATGGCGGCGGCAGCGCCGGCGCCGTCGGGGAGCGGCATGGCGAGGTGGTGGGCGTCGGCGGTGGCGGCGTATCCGGCGACCAGGCCGTAGGTGGCCGCGCCGCGGGCGCGGGCGTCCTCCAGGCGTTCGAGGACGACGAATCCGGCGCCCTCCCCCATCACGAAGCCGTCGCGGTCCTTGTCGAAGGGGCGTGAGGCGTGTTCGGGGTCCTCGTTGCGCAGGGAGACGGCGTTGAGGTTGCCGAAGCCGGCGAGGGTGACGGGGGTGAGGGTGTGTTCGGCGCCGCCGGCGATGACGAGGTCGGCGCGGTGGGTCTGCAGGAGCATCAGGGCGTGGCCGATGGCGTCGGCGCCGCTGGCGCAGGTGTTGGCGACGGTGAGGGCGGGGCCGGTCCAGCCCAGGCGGATGGCGATGTGGGCGGCGGCCGCGTTGGGCATGGTCATCAGCGGCATCAGCGGGTTGACGCGGGCGGGTCCGCCTTCGGTGAAGTGGGCGGATTCCAGGTCGCTGGTGGCGCGTCCGCCGACGGCGTTGCCGACGACGATGGCGGTGCGGCCGGCGTCGGCGGCCGGTGATCCCGCGTCCCGGTGGGCGGCGAGGGCGGCGGCGGTGCCGTAGTGGGCGAAGGGGTCCATCCGGCGGGCTTCCTTGGCGGGGACGAGCCCGGCGAGGCCCTCCAGGCCCCGGACGCGGCAGCCGATCCGTACCCGGTGGCGGCTGAGGTCGAAGTGGGTCAGCTCGGCGGCGGTGGAGCGGCCGGTCCGCAGCGTCGTCCACAGCTCGTCCGGGGTGCACCCGCCGGGGGTGACCACGCCCATGCCGGTGATGGCTACGGGCGGTAGCGCCGAACTGCCCCTGGACGGTGTAGGCATGTCTGCTCCCTGTGGCGTAGCGGCGGTCGTCGTGGGGGCGCTCAGATGATGCGGCACTCGCGTGCCGACTTGATGAAGGCCTCGGCGGCGAATTCGAGGTCGGCCTTGGTGTGGGCGGCGGTGATGGCGATCCGCAGCCGGGCCAGGTCGTTGGGGACGGCCGGGGTGACGACGGGGAGGCCGATGACGCCGTTCTTGCGGCAGACGGTGGCGTAGTCGTAGGCGGCGGTGTCGGATCCGGCGATGACGGGGACGACGGCGGTCTCGCTGTCGACGGTGGACATGCCGGCCTCGTGGAGGGTGGTGCGGAAACGCTCGGACTCCTGCTGGATGAACTCCACGCGCTCGGGTTCGCGTTGCAGGATGCGCAGGGACTCCAGGGCGGCGGCGGACTGGGCGGGTCCCAGGGCGGCGGAGAAGAGGAAGGGGCGGGCGGCGTACTTGAGGTGGTGGATGAGCTCGGCGGAGCCGGCGACCCAGCCGCCCATGGAGGGGATGGCCTTGGAGAGGGTGCCGAGTTTGACGTCGACCTTGACCTCGTAGTCGAAGTGCTCCTCGATGCCCTTGCCGGTGGCGCCGATGACGCCCAGGGCGTGGGCCTCGTCGACCATCAGCAGCGCGTTGTGGGCGTCGCAGACCTTGCGCAGGTCGACCAGGGGGGCGATGTCGCCGTCCATGGAGTAGACGCTGTCGACGATGACCAGGCGGACCCCGGTGTCGGGGGCGGCGGCCAGGCGGCGCTCCAGGTGGGCGACGTCGTTGTGGCGGAAGCGGGTGACGGTGGCTCCGGAGAGCTTGCAGCCGTCGACGATGCTGGCGTGGTCGTACTTGTCGATGAAGACGGTGTCGCCGGGGCCGACGAGGGCGCCGACGGTGCCGACGTTCGCGGCGTAGCCGGAGCCGAAGACCAGGGCCTGCTCGCGGCCGGCGAACTTGGCCACCTCGGCTTCCAGTTCCTCGTGCAGGGGGGTGGAGCCGGCCAGGGCGCGCACTCCGTGGTTGCCGGTGCCGTAGCGGTCGACGGCCGCCTTGGCGGCGGAGACGACGCGCTCGTCGCCGGCGAGGCCGAGGTAGCTGTAGCCGGACATCATCAGGAGGCGCTGGCCGTCCTGGTCCGCGTAGGCCGAATCGCGTTCGACGGTGTAGGCGACGAAGCTGTTCTTCCGGTTGGGCTCGTATTCCAGGGACCGGACGCGGTCTCGGAAGTAGGCCAGTTTCGGCTCGAGTCGGCTCCAGGCAGCGGATGCGTTCACGTGCTTCTCCTCGTCGCGATCGTCCGGCGGACCCGGAACTCCCTCTGTGCTCCGCCGTTGTTCCGGCGGGGCTCTAGTGGAATTCCATTAAGACTCGGGGGGCGCAATAGCGGCGCAAGAGCGGGGCCGTAGCGGGACCGCAGCAGGAGTGCAGCGGCGCTCGAAACCGGAAGGAAAATGCCCGGACCTGGGCTTTCATTCGCGCAGAAATGTTTGCCGGTCTCTGTTGACATGCTCAGACGGCCCGCCGGTATCCTCTGAATCGCACCAGCCAGGGGGACACACGGCCGGAAGCCGACCGTTTCGGAGAGTGCATAGTGCTGATCAGACTGATGGGTCTTGTCACGATCGAGCCGGACGGAGCAGCGCCCCGACACCTTTCGAGCGCGCAGGCGCAGGTGGCGTTCGCCCGGCTGCTGATCGAGCGCAACGGGGGGACGGACCGCGACCAGTTGGCCGAGACCGTATGGCCCGAGGGCCTGCCGGAGACGTGGGCGTCGGCGCTGCGCAGCCTGGTGAGCCGGGTGCGTACGTTCGTCACGACGCCGCAGGACGGGCCCGGCGTCATTCCGCTGGTCGCGCAGAGCGGCCGCTACCTGCTGCGGGTTCCCGAGGACGCGGCCGTGGACGTGGAGTGCGCGGAGGCCGCGGTGGCCGAGGCGTCGGAGGCGTACGCGCTGGGTTCCTTCGCGGTGGCGCAGCAGTTGGCGGCCGGCGCGGTGTCGAACCTGCGCGGCTCGTTCCTTCCCTCGCACGAGGGCGAGTGGGTCAACGCGATGCGCGAGCAGTTGGAGGAGCTGCGGCTCAAGGCGCTGGAGACGGCGAGCCTGTCGTCGTCGGCGCTGGGCGACGAGCACCATGCGCTGCGGTACGCGGAGGAGGCGGTGCGCCGGGCGCCGTTCCGCGAGAGCGCGTACCGCTGCCGGATGGCGGCGCACACGCGGGCCGGGAACCGGGCGGAGGCGCTGCGCAGTTACCAGCAGTTGCGGGAGGTCCTGGCGGAGGAGCTGGGGATCGATCCGGCGCCGGAGACGGAGGCGGCGTACCTGGAGCTTTTGCGCACTCCGGAGCCGCGGCCGGCCCTGCGGTCGGTGGCGTGTCTGGACCCGGTGCTGATGGGGGTCTTCGAGGTGGACCACCGGGCGCCGGCGCCGCGGCCGTGTTCGCTGGCCGACCACGGGTGCGTCACGCACCGCATCGGCTCCTCCCCCGCCGCCTGAGGGGTTCGACGTGAGGGGGCCGCCGCCGCGGGTGTCCGCGGCGGCGGCTTCGGCCTGTCCGGGCGCGGGCGGGCGGGTACGTGAGCACGCCCGGGCCGGGGGTTTTCCGTACGGGCGGCCGTGGCGCGGCCGGGTCCCGGGGCGGGTCGGGCGCGTGCACGGGCGGGGCCGGGGGTGCGGGGGCGACCGGGCGGGGCGGGGGTGCGGGGGCGGCCGGGGGGCGGGGACGGCGGGCGGCCCCGGTCTCCCTGGGGGGTGGGAGGCCGGGGCCGGGGAGGGGCGGCGGGGGTCAGGTGATGGACACGCCGCTGTCGATGCTGAGGACCTGGCCGGTCATGCAGTCCTGGTCGAGGAAGAGGCCGACGCTGCGGGCGACTTCCTCGACGGTGACGAACCGCGGGATGGGGGCCTTGTCCTCCATGCCCTCGATCACCCGGTCGGGGAGGGTGTTCGTCATGCCGGTGATCATGAATCCGGGTGACAGGGCGTTGACGGTCACCCCGCGCCGGCCGCACTCGGCCGCCAGCGTGCGGGTGAAGCCGATCAGGCCCGCCTTGGACGCCGAGTACGCGGTCTGGCCGGCCGTCGCGATGATGCCCGAGGGCGAGACGATGTTGATCACCCGGCCCCACCGCTGGCGCAGCATGTGCGGCACCGAGGCGCGGGCGGTGTGGAAGGAGCCGATCAGGTTGGTCTGGATGACCTGGGCCCAGTCGGCGGGGTTCTGCATGGCCATCAGGCTGTCCTTGCGGATGGCCCCGTTGTTGACGAGGACGTCCACCGGGCCGAGCTCGGCGGAGATCTGCGCGTAGAGGGCCTGGGTGGCCTCCCACGAGCCGACGTCGCCGGTGACCAGGACGGAGGGGTTGGCCAGCTTCTCGCGGACGGCCTCGGCGGCGTCCTTGGAGCTGTTGTAGTGGACGGCGACCCGGCAGCCCAGTGCGTCCAGCTCCAGTGCCAGGGCCTGGCCGAGGCCGCCCGAGGCGCCGGTGACGAGCGCGACCGGGGCGTCGGGCCGCTTGCCCGCAGTGTTCTTGCTCATGCGGCTGCACCGCCCCATTCCATCAGGATCGAACCCCAGGTCATGCCGGCTCCGAAGCCGGCCAGCAGGACCTTGTCGCCGGCCTTGATGCGGCCCTCTTCGAGGGCTTCGGTCAGCGCGATGGGGATCGACGCCGAGGCCGTGTTGCCGTACTTCTGGAGGTTGGTGATCAGGGCCTCGGGCCGCAGCCCGGTGTGGGCCAGGATCGAGTTGATGATCCGGATGTTGGCCTGGTGGGGGACGACGTGGTCGACGTCGGCGGCGTCCACCTTGGCGCTCTCCAGCGTCTCGCGGACGGTGCGCACGGTGTAGCGGACGGCGTTGAGGTAGATCTCGTTGCCGTTGATCTGCGCGTAGTGCAGGCCCGCGTCGAGCGTCTCCTGGGTGGTGGGCATCCGGCTGCCGCCGGCCAACACCTTCAGGGAGCCGGTGCAGGCGCCGTCGGCGCCCAGGTTCCAGGCCTTGACGCGGTTCTCGGCGCCCGGCTGCAGGACGACGGCGCCCGCGCCGTCGCCGACGAGGATGGACAGGTCCCGGTCGGCCGGGTTGGCCGTCAGGGTGTGGGTGTCGGAGCCGATCAGCAGGATGGGCCGGGGGTCGATGGCGATGAGGGCCATCGCGGACACCAGCCCGTAGACGAAGCCCGCGCACTCGGAGTTGACGTCGTGCGCGCTGCCGGCGATGCCCAGTTCGTGGTGGACGAACGCGGACGTGGCGGGGGACGGCTGCTCGGGCGTGGCGGTCGCCACGATGAGGTGGGCGATGTCGGCGCCGGTGAGGCCCGCTTTGTCCAGGGCGCGCCGGCCGGCCTCGACGGCCAGGGAGGCGGTGGTCTGCCCCGGGTCCACCGCCCGCCGCTCGCGGATGCCGCAGCGGCTGACGACCCAGTGCTCGTCGACCCCGAACCGTGTCGCGAGTTCCGCACTGGTGACGATGCGTTCGGGTACGGACATGCCCCACCCGGTGATGTCGAAGCCGGTCACGTCACCCCTCGCTACGCCTGAGCCGGGACGAGGTCGACGATCTTCGCGTACACGTCACGCAGGGTGGTCGTGTCGTCGAGGTCGGCGAAGAGCGACTCGTCGGCCGGGATGTCCGGGTACTGGTTCTGGAATCCGTACAGCCACTCCATCAGGTCAAGGGAGTCGACGTCCGCGATGTGCTGGAGGGGGGCGTCGGGGCTGACCTCCGCGGCACCCGAAACGGCTTCGAGCTGGCTCGCCAGTTCTTCGATGGTGGGCAGCGACATGGGGTCGGTCCTCTCTCGGCAATGCAACTCGGCAAGGCGTGTCTGGTTTCGAGAGCGATGAAATATCCGCACCCGCAAGGAAGCCGCAACACGGACCGGTGGCGGGAATGCGGTGCGTGTTGCGCAGGCCTTGCGGGGCATCGGGTTCTCTCGGACGCGATTAAGGAAATACGGCCCGCCGGACACGCAGGAAAGAGGATCAGGATGACAACGGTCGCCCCCAAGTCGGTGGACCCCGAGGTCGATGCGATCAGGCACCACTACGAGGTCAGCAACGATTTCTACCGGCTCCTGCTGGGCCCCTCGATGATGTATTCCGGCGGTTACTGGGAGGACGGCGAGGACCTCAACGCCGCTCTCGACGAGGCGCAGTACCGCAAGCTCGACACGTTCGCGAAGCTGGCGAACGTGAGCCCGGCCACCGGGCGCGTCCTGGACATCGGCTGCGGCTGGGGCACCATGCTCAACCGCCTCACCACCGTGCACGGTGCGGGGCACGCCGTGGGCCTGACCCTGTCGCGCACCCAGGAGGCGTTCATCGCCGGCCTGGACAACCCGCGGATCACCACGCTGGTGCAGAGCTGGGCGGACTACAAGGTCGCCGACGACAGCGAGAAGTACGACGCGGCGTTCTGCATCAACGCGCTGGAGCACTTCGTGTCCTCCAACCTGCCGCCGAAGGAGCGCACCAAGCGCTACCGGTTCTTCTTCCAGCAGGTCGCGAACGCCCTGAACCCGGGTGCGAAGTTCGTGCTGCACACCATGACGGCCGAGGCGCTGCCGATGACGCGGGCGCTGCTGGACGACCTGAAGTTCCTGCAGCGCTCGGAGTTCGAGGGCTGCCACATCCCGCACCTGAGCGAGCTGAGCGCCGCCGCCGAGGGCCTCTTCGAGATCGACGAGATCGTCAACGAGCGGGAGTCCTTCGCGATGGCCTGCCGTGCCTGGCTGGTGCTGCTGGCCGAGCGCCGGGACGAGGCGGTGGCCCTGGAGGGCGAGGAGGTCGTCTCCCGCTTCGAGCGCTACCTGGACATCTTCGCGTACACGCTCGAGGACAAGTTCTTCAACAACTTCCGCGTCACCATCACGCGCCGCTAAGGAGCCAGACGTGACGAGCATTCTCGAGCCGGCCAAGGACGGCGGGGCACGTACGGGCACCGAGCCGGCTCCCGGCGGCCGCGGCCCGACCCGGCACCTGCGGGTCGCGGTCATCGGCACCGGCTTCTCGGGCCTGGGCACCGCCATCCGGCTGCTGCAGTCGGGCATCGACGACTTCCTGGTGTTCGAGCGGGCCGACGAGGTCGGCGGCACCTGGCGCGACAACAGCTATCCGGGTTGTGCGTGCGATGTCATGTCCCACCTCTACTCGTTCTCCTTCGCCCGGAACCCGAACTGGAAGTCGACGTTCGCCTCCCGGGACGAGCTGTACGCCTACCTGCGGGAGACCGCCGACCGCTTCGGCGTGCGCCCGCACATCCGCTTCGGCCACGAGCTGGAGGCCGCCCGCTGGGACGAGGGCGAGCGGCACTGGACGATCGAGACCTCGCAGGGCCGGTACACGGCCCAGTTCCTGGTCACCGGCACCGGCTACCTCAGCGAGGCGGCCGTGCCCGACATCAAGGGGCTCGCCGACTTCGAGGGCAAGGTCTTCCACTCCTCGAACTGGGACCACGAGCACGACCTGGCCGGCCGGCGCGTCGCGGTGATCGGCACCGGCGCCTCGGCGATCCAGTTCGTGCCCGAGATCCAGCCGGAGGTCGGGCAGCTGGACCTCTACCAGCGCACTCCCCCGTGGATCGGCCCCAAGCCCGACAAGGCCAACAGCGAGCTGCACACGAAGATGCTGCGCTCGCTCCCCGGCTACCAGCAGTTCCGGCGGGGCTTCAACCAGTGGGGCCGGGAGATCCTGGCGTTCTTCTGGAAGCGGCCCAAGCTCGCCGAGAAGGTCCAGAAGATGGCGAGCGACCACCTGGAGAAGTCGGTGGCGGACCAGGCGCTGCGCGCCAGGCTGACGCCCGACTACCTGGTGGCGTGCAAGCGGCTGCTGTTCTCCAACACCTGGTACCCGGCGATCCAGCAGCCCAATGTGGAGATCGTCACCGACGGCATCGCGGAGGTCCGCGCGAAGTCGATCGTGGGGATCGACGGGGTGGAGCGCGAGGTCGACACCATCATCCTGGGCACCGGGTTCACGGCCACCGACCGCCCGGTCGCCCGCCGGATCTGGGGCAGGGGCGGCGTCCAGCTGCGCGAGGCGTGGGCCGAGGGGATGTCCGCGCACCGGGGCACGACCATCGCCGGGTTCCCGAACCTGTTCATGCTGCTGGGTCCGAACACGGCGCTGGGGCACTCCTCCCAGACCGTGATGATCGAGGCCCAGGTGCAGTACGTCGTCGATTCGCTCAAGCAGGTCGCCAAGCGGGGCCTGGCCAGCATCGAGGTGCGCCGCGAGGCGCAGGACGCCTACAACCGCAAGCTCGACGAGCACCTCGAGGGCACGGTGTGGATGTCGGGCGGCTGCAAGAGCTGGTACCTGGACGCGAACGGCCGCAACACCTCGATCTTCCCGACGTACACCTGGCGCTTCCGCCGCGGCACCAAGCGCCTGGACCTGAGCGAGTACCAGCTCGCTTCCCGGGTGCGCAGCACCACGCCGGTACCTCACCAGTAGGAGACGCAGTCCAATGAGCAGCACCCCCCGTAGATTCGAGGCCGGCACGGCTGCCGCGCCCTCCCGCCGCAGGATTCTGAGCGGAATGGCGGCGACCGCGGTCGCCGTGGTCGGCTGGAACGCCGTGGACCAGACCTGGGCCACGGCCGCGCAGGCCGCCGGCAATACCGACGTCGTCCCGGTGCCGGGACTGATCGGCACCCTGGAGACGTCTCCGGCGACGGTCGAGGCGTTCGCCAACGACTTCGGGCACCTCTTCGACGGTGCCGCGAGCAAGCCGTGGGCGGTGCTGCGCCCCGGCGGCGTCGAGGACATCGTCACGATCGTCAAGTACGCCCGGGCCAACGGCATCAAGGTCGCCGTCAACGGGCAGGGCGGGACCGGGGACGACATCGAGTCGCACTCGGTCTACGGCCAGGCGCGGGTCCCCGGCGGCATCTCCATCGACGCCAAGGGCATCTCGGACATCCTGTCGATCGGCGGCGACCACGCGGTGGTCGAGGCCGGTGTGACGTGGGGCCAGCTGACGGACGCCGCGCTCGCGGTGGGCAAGACCCCGCCGGCGCTCCCCGACTACCTGTACATCTCCGTCGGCGGGACGATCAGCATCGGCGGTATCGGCGGGACCGTGCAGAAGTACGGCCTGCTGTGCGACACGGTGCAGTCGATCGACATCGTCACCGGTGACGGAAGCCTGGTCACGGCGAGCGCCTCGCAGCGCGCGGACCTGTTCAACGCGGCGCTGTCGGGCGGCGGTCAGGTCGGCATCATCGTGCGGGTCAAGGTCAAGCTGGTCCCGGCGCCCAAGCGGGCGGTGATCTTCAGCCTGTTCTACAACTCGGTCGAGCAGTACCTGGTCGACTCCGAGAAGGTGCTGGCCGACAGCCGGTTCCAGGTCCACGCCGGTGAGATGCTGCGCACCCCGGACAACTCGGGCTGGCGGTACAAGCTGGAGGTCGGTGCGACGTACAGCACGACGCCGCCGAACCGCGCCCGGCTGCTGTGCGACCTGAAGGACGTCCGTGCGGACGCGGTCATCGAGGACGTGTCGTACCGGGACTACATGTTCCGCCTCGACGCGTACGAGGCGTACCTGAAGGAGGGCGGCCACTGGTACACGCCCAAGCCGTGGCTGAGCATGTTCCTGCCGGCGTCGAAGACGAAGGCGTTCATGAAGCGGGTGGAGCAGGAGCTGGACGCGAACTCGCTGGGCGGCGGGTTCCTGCTCTTCTACCCGTTCCACTCCTCGCGGGTCAAGCGGCCGCTGGCGGTGATGCCCAACGAGTCGGTGGTCTACCTCTTCGACCTGCTGCGCTTCCCCAACCCGGGTGAGCCCGACATCCAGGGCATGATCGACCAGAACCGGCGCCTGTACGACGTGGCGGTGGGGCTGGGTGCCAAGCGCTACCTGGTGGGGTCGATCCCGATGTCGGGCGCCGACTGGAAGAAGCACTTCGGCAACCGGTGGAGCGGCTTCGTCAACGCCAAGCAGAAGTACGACCCGACCAACATGTTCACGCCCGGCCAGGGCTTCTTCGCCTGACGGCGGATCCGGCCGGCTGTGTGGTCCCGGCGGCGGGGGCGGGGAGAGGGACCCCGCCCCCGCCGTCCTTTGTTTCCGTATCGAGTGGAGGCCTGGAGATGACGACGTACGACCTGATCGACGAGGCGGTGATCGACGCCCCGGCGGATGCCGTCTGGGACGCGCTCGTCGCGGAGTTCCGCGGCGCGAAGCAGTGGTGGGTGCCGCACAACACGTTCACCGCGCTGGACGGCGCGCCCGACGCGGTCGGCTCGAAGGTGGGCGTGACGGTGCACACCAAGGGCGAGGGCAACGGCGGGCTGAAGCTGCGCTTCACCTCGCGGACGGTGGCCGTCGAGCCGGGGCGGCGCCTGGACATCGAGTACGTGGACGGTGTCTTCCGCGGGCCGAGCACGTTCCTGCTGGAGCCGCTGGCCGGCGGCCGCACCCGTATCTCGATGCACTTCACGGGCAGTCCGCACGGCTGGCTGAAGATCTTGTCGAAGGTCGCCGATCTGGGCGCGGAGCACTCCAAGGCGACGTTGGCGGCGTTCGAGTCGCTGGGCCGGCAGCTGTCGGCGGTGCAGCGGTGAGCGTGGCCGCGGAGGTGACCCGCGAGGTGACGGTCCGTACCGACGACGGGGCCGAGCTGGCGGTGACGGTGCTGGCGCCGCTGGCGGGCACGGTGCCGGCCGCCGATGTGGTCCTGGTGCACGGCTGGGCGCATGCCCGCCGGGCGTGGGGCACGGTCGCGGACCGGCTGATCAGGGCCGGGCACCGGGTGGTGCTGTACGACCAGCGCGGACACGGTGCGTCCACGCTGGGGCGTGCCGCGGTGTCGGTGGAGCGCCTGGGCGCCGACCTGGCGGCGGTGCTGGCCGAGACGGGTGCGCGCGAGGCGGTCCTGGTGGGGCATTCGGGCGGTGGTTTCGCCGCCCTGTCGTATGCGGCGGTGTCGCCGTCGGCGGGCCGGCTGCGCGGTCTGGTGCTGCTGGGCACCGCGGCGCACGGCCAGGACACCCCGGACAGCGAGGTGAAGATGATGGGCAGCGGGCTCTTCTCGTGGGCGCTGCGGCGCCGGTGGCTGGGCGGGAAGCTGCTGGGTTCCACCATGGGCAAGGGGGTGGACCCGGTGGTGCTGGATGTGAACCGGCAGTTGTTCGCGGCGACGGCGGCGCGGGTGCGGGCGGACTTCTTCCGCTGTACCCGGGGCTGGGACGTGCGTGCGGCGCTGGGGTCGGTGGGGGTGCCGGCGGTGGTGCTGCACGGCGAGGGCGACAAGGTGATCGACCTCGCGCTGGCCCGGACGTTGGCCCAGGTGCTGCCGCAGGCCCGTTTCGAGGCCCTTGCGGGTGCGGGGCACATGCTGCCGCTGGAGCGTCCCGCGCAGGCGGTGGCGGCCGTGTCGGAGCTCGCCTCGCGATGATCGGGGAGCTCCTGCCCGCGGGCGTCGCGTCGTCGGAGGCTTTCGACGACGCGGCGCCCGCGGTGCTGTTCGCGCAGGAGGAGGCTCTGATGCGGGGCCGGCGGGCCGGCCGGCGGCGTCAGTTCGCGACGGCGCGGGCCTGTGCGCGGCGTGCGCTGGCCGAGCTGGGGCGTGAGCCGGCGGCGTTGCTGCCGGGGCCGGGCGGGGCGCCGCGGTGGCCGCAGGGTGTGGTGGGCAGCATCACGCACTGTGAGGGGTACCGGGCGGCGGTGGTGGCGCCGGTCGGGGAGGTGGCGGCGCTGGGCATCGACGCGGAGCCGGCGGGGCCGCTTCCCGAGGGGGTGCTGGGGCTGATCGCCTCGCCGGCGGAGCGCGCCCGTCTGGCGGAGCTGGCCGCCTTCGATCCGTCGGTGCCGTGGGAGCGGGTGTTCTTCTCGGCGAAGGAGGCGGTGTACAAGGCCTGGTATCCGGCGACGGGGATCTGGGTGGGTTTCCGGGAGGCGACGTTGGAGCTGTGCGTGGGGGGCACGTTCACCGCGACGGTGCGGCCGGGGGTGGCTTCGCCGGTCGATCCGGTGTACGGGGGGCGCTGGCTGGTGGGTTCGGGTCTGGTGCTGACGGCGGTGGCCCGTGGGGGCCGCGTGGGGGCCCGTGTCCCCGCGGGCCGGTAGGACGGCCCGCGGGGGCGGGGGGTCAGGGGGTGGGCAGTACGACGGTGTGGGGTGTGGAGGGGGGTTGGTGCGCGGTGGCGGCCGGGTGGCCGCCCCGGAACTCCTGGGGGCTGATGCCGCGGACGCGTTTGAAGGCGGTGGACAGGGCGAAGGCGGAGCTGTAGCCGACGCGGCGGGCGACGGTGGCGATGGTGGCGTCGGGTTCGCGCAGCAGGTCGGCGGCGAGGGCCAGGCGCCAGCCGGTGAGGTAGGCCACCGGGGGTTCGCCGACGATGTCGGTGAAGCGGCGGGCCATGGAGGCGCGTGAGACGCCGACTTTCAGGGCGAGTTCGGCGACGGTCCAGCCGTGGGCGGGGTTCTCGTGGAGCAGGCGCAGGGCGGGGCCGACGACGGGGTCGCTCTGGGCGCGGTACCAGGAGGGGGCGCCGCTGCCGGGGGCGGCGAGCCAGGTCCGCAGGACGCCGATGAGGAGCAGGTCCAGGAGGCGGTCCAGGACGATTTCCTGGCCGGGTTCGTCTTTGGAGATTTCGGCGGTCAGGAGGGTGACCAGGGTGTTGTCGGCGGCCTGGGCGGGGCGGACCAGGACGGTGGGCAGGGCGCTGAGGAGGCGGCGGCCGATCTCGGAGGGTGCCTGGTAGGTGCCGCTGAGCATGACGGCCGAGCCGGCGTCCTGGAAGGCGTCGCCCCAGGTGCGTACGCCCAGCGCCATGGTGTCGGTGAGGTCTTCGCCTTCCTGGGTGCGGCAGCGCTGTTCGGGGCCGACGGTGATCTGGACGGGGGTGTCGGCGCTGTCGGCGATGGTGTAGGGCTCGGGGCCGCGTACGACGCCGACGTCTCCGGGGCGGATGGGGACCGGCTCGCCGTGGTCGGGGATCAGCCATGCGTTGCCGTGGACCATGGTGACGACGGAGAGCGGGGCGTGGTCCTCGACGCGCAGGGACCAGGGCGGGTTGAAGACGGATTTGAGGAGGAAGGCCCCTCGGGCCTTGGGGCCTTCGAGGAGGCCGGTGAGGGTGTCCATGGGTGCATCCTCTCCGGGGTGCGGGCGCGGTACGGGGCGCGGGCGCGGTACGGGGCGCGGGCGCGGGTGCGGGGTGCGGGCGCGGGTGCGGGGTGCGGGGTGCGGGCGGGTGCGGGGTGCGGGCGGGTGCGGGGGTGGGGTGGGCGTGGGGAAGCGCCCGCTCTCCCGCGGGGGACGGAAGTTGAGAGCGGGCGCCGCTGGTGGGGTGCCGGGGCTGGTGCGGTGACCGGAAGGGTTTGCCGGGGCGCGGTGTCCGGTGCGGTGGATCGCACGGCGGAGGGCCGCGGCTCGTACCGGACGTGCTCGCGGGGTCCGACTACGCGGCGAGGTGCCGTGCCGGGCGCCGCGAGCCGGTGGAACCCTTCCGGTCACCGCACTAGGCGCCGGCGCGGCCGTGGAGTGTCAGGGCGCGGCCCAAGGCGGCCAGGGCGGCGGTGCAGGCGGCGGTGCGGATGATGTTGCCGGTGGCCCAGCGGCCGCCGAAGCGGCGGCGGGCGGCGGCGGCGTCGGCTCCGGCGCGTGCGAGCTGGTTGTTCAGGGGGATGTTGACGATCGCGGTGACGGCCAGGGACAGGCCGTAGAGGGCGAAGGCGGCCCAGCCCCAGCGGGCGGCGTCGGGGCGGCCGCCGCGCTGCTGCTGGGTGGCGGCGATGCCGGTGGCGAGGAACGCGCCGAGGAACAGGAGGCCGAAGAGGCCGTTGTCGATGGCCTCGTTGATGTTGCGCATGGCGGTGACGTAGGTGTGGTCGTCGCCGCGGGCCAGGCCGGGGATGACGGAGATGTCGAAGGCGAAGTAGAGGCCGGCCATCAGTCCGGTGCCCACCGTCGCCGCCACCAGGGTCACGGATTGCGTGGTGGTGCTGGTCACTTGAGGATTCCCTTCAGGGTGTGCTCGTAGCGCCGGCGCAGCAGTGTCGCGCCGATGAGGCGGACGGGCGGCGGGATGGTGGCGGAGACGTGGGCGACGGCGTGTCGGGGGGCGCCGTCGAACATCCAGGGCTGGAGGTGGGTCATCACGCGCAGGGGGGCGCTGGCGACGACTTTGCGTTCCTCGGCGAGGTAGGCGCGTTCGCCGAGCCGGTCGAAGACGGGGAAGACGGTGCGTTCCTCGTCGCGCAGGTGTTCGCGCAGGATCGTCTCGAAGTCCTGTGCCGCCCGGGGCAGGCCGTCGCCGCGGCGCTCGACGGCCGTGGAGACCGCGGTCATGGCGGCGTCGAGTTCCTCGTGGTCCTCGTGGAGTTCGCGGGCCTGGGCGTCGAAGTCGGCGTCGCGGCGGCGCAGGGCGGGCCACAGGACGTCGTCCTCGCTGGTGTGGTGCCATTCGATGACCTCGCGGAGCCGCTGCCACCAGGCGGTGCCCGCGCCGTTCCACGTGGGGGCCGCGGTGCGCAGCCGGGCCGCATCCCGGCGCATCGCGATGTGCATGAGGGCGAAGCCGTGGAAGTGCGGGGGGAGGTGGTCCAGTCCGTGTTCGCTGGAGAACGGCTTGGGGGTGGTCATGGCAGCCTCCTGCCGGTCGGTCGTGCGTGGTGCGCGTGTGCGGGTCCCCGGCGCGTGCTTTTTCCGTGTACCGGGCGGCGGCCGTACCAGAGTCGCCGCCCGGTCAGGGAGTGTGGCGGGGTGTCGCGGGCGGGGTCTCAGACGTTCCAGACCCCGGTGGCGGCGGCGTCGCGGGCGAAGTCGGCGAAGTCCTTGGGCTTGCGGCCCAGGGCTTCCTCGACGCCGTGGACGAGGTGGGCGTTGCGGCCGTCGAGGATCATGGTGAAGAGGTCGGCGAACTCCTCGGGGAGGTCGTTCTCGCGCAGGACGGCGCGGTACTCCTCGTTGGTGACGGAGATGTACTTGATCTCGCGTCCGGTGGCCTTGGAGAGTTCGGCGGCGACGTCGCTGTAGCTGAGCAGGCGGGGGCCGGACAGGGAGTAGGTCTTGCCGATGTGCTTGTCGTCGGTGAGGGCGGCGACCACGACGTCGGCGATGTCGTCGGCGTCGACGAACGCCTCGACGGCGTCGCCGGTGGGCAGGGCGATCTCGCCGGCCAGGACGGGCTCGAGGAAGAAGCTCTCGGAGAAGTTCTGGTTGAACCAGCTGGAGCGGACGATGGTCCAGTCGGCGCCGGAGGCCTTCAGGTTGTCCTCGCTGACCTCGGCGGCTTCCTCGCCGCGGCCGGAGAGCAGGACCAGGCGGCGGGCGCCGGCGGCGACGGCGGCCTTGGAGAAGGCGCCGACCTGCTCGGCGGCGCCGGGGAAGGCGAGGTCGGGGTAGTAGGTGACGTAGACGCGGTCGACGCCTTCGAGGGCGGGGCCCCAGGTGGCGGGCTCGTGCCAGTCGAACGCGGGCTCGCCGGTGCGGGAGCCGATGCGGACCTGGCGGCCCAGGGCGGTGAGCTTGTCGGCGACGCGCCGGCCGGTCTTGCCGTTGCCGCCGATGACGAGGGTGATCTGCGTGTTCTGAGTCATGAGTACAGTCAAGTCCAGTCTCGCGAGACGGGCCATAGCCACAAAGCTCAGTTCCATGTGCGTGCGTCCACGAGTGGTGGTCTCGGAGCGCGGCGGGAAGCGTGTGGCTTTGGCGTGAGCCCCGGAATCGTAGGCATGCCCGCGGGGGGCGGGGTAGGGCGTTCCGAGCTGTCCTCGAGCGGGTGTGGACGGGGTGTCGAGTGGTCCTCGAGCGGGGCTGGAGCGGTTGCGGGCGGCGGGACTTGAGTGGTCCTCCGGTGGGGCGCG
Organism: Streptomyces sp. NPDC058674; assembly: GCF_042716505.1. NCBI lineage: Bacteria > Bacillati > Actinomycetota > Actinomycetes > Kitasatosporales > Streptomycetaceae > Streptomyces > Streptomyces sp. NPDC058674. Next base: position 1,108 of record NZ_JBHXSC010000072.1, on the reverse strand, counting down.
ACATCATCGGGCCGGGAGTACCGACCGCTTGCTGGGAGGCCGTATGAACGCCACTCCGGACCATGGGGAGCTCGACCGGTTGTCTGCCGGCCTGGCCGGTCTGCTCGGACGGATCGGGCTCGACCCGGCCGGCGGGTGGCCCGTGCGCAGGGACCGCGTCGACATCCGTTTCGCGGCTGCGGCCGCCCGTCATCCGGGCCGGGTCGCGGCCTGCGACGGGCAGGAGCAGGCGACGTATCTGGAGTTGGAGTGGCAGGCGGACGACATCGCGCGTCGGCTGTCGGGGCGTTGTGGTCCCGGTTCGGCGGTCGCGGTGCGGGTGGAGCGCTCGTGCATGGCGGCGGCCGCGGTGGTGGGGGTGTTGCGGACCGGGGCGGCGGTGCTGCCGCTGGAGCCGGGGCACAACGCGGGTCTGCAGGAGTTCTTGATGCGTGATGCCGGTGCGGTGATGGTCGTCTCGGACAGCGGTCTGCTGCGGGATGAGATCCCGGTGGCGAAGGCGGGCCGGTTCGTGGTCGCGGTGCGCCCGCCGGCCCGGGGGGGCCGTGAGGTGCCGCCGCAGGCGGCGTTCATGGCGCTTCCGCGGGGCGGTGCGCCGGGGCGTGCGGTGGCGGTGCGGCCGGTGGGGCACCTGGACGTGCTGTCGTGGGTGGACGCGGTGGTGCCGCTGCTGGAGGTGGGTCCGGAGGACGTGTGGACGTTCTTCCACTCCCTGAGCCTGGATGTGGGCATGCGGGAGATGTGGGGGCCGCTGCTGTCGGGCGGGCGCATGGTGGTCGTGGGCCGGGAGGCGGCGGCCGATCCCGGCGGGTTCGCGCGGCTGCTGGCGGGGGAGGCGGTGACGGTGGTGACGCAGGTGCCGTCGGCGTTCGCCCGGCTGGCGGGTGCGGCGCGCGCGGGCAGCCTTGCGGGGCTGCGGCACGTGCTGCTGGCGGAGGGGCCGGCCGATGCCGCGGTGGTGGCGCGGTGGCGGGCGGCGGGGATCGCCGCGGGCGCCGTCGTGCGGGACGTGTCGGGGTCGCCGAGAGTGGTGTGAGCGGTTGCGGGGGTTTTGGCCGGGCGCAGCCGAAGGGCCCCGGGCGGTCGGCCGCCCGGGGCCCTTCGGCTG
>NZ_JBHXSC010000071.1:0-38020 GCF_042716505.1 Streptomyces sp. NPDC058674 | reverse complement strand
CCGCACTAGCGTGGGGCCGTCCCGCGGTCCGCGGCCCCGGGCGGGGCGGTGAGCAGGATCGTCGCCACGGCCCGGCCGATCTCCTCCTCCGTGAGATCGGCCCGGGCGGTGAGCCGCAGCCGGGAGATGCCGTCCGGCACCGACGGCGGCCGGAAGCACCCCACGGACAGCCCTGCCTCGCGGCAGTCGGCGGCCCAGCGCAGTGCCGCCGAAGCCGAAGGCGCCCGCACCGACACCACGGCCGCGTCCGGCCGGGCCGCGGTCAGGCCGGACGCGGTGAGCCGCCCGTAGAGCCGGTCGGCCACCTCCCGGGCGCGCGCGGCGCGCTCCGGTTCCCGCCGGAGCAGGCGCAGGCTCGCCAGCGCCGCACCCGCGGCGGCCGGGGCGAGGCCGGTGTCGAAGATGAAGCTCCGGGCGGTGTTGACCAGGTGCCGGATCACCTTGGCCGGTCCCAGTACGGCTCCGCCCTGACTGCCCAGGGACTTCGAGAGGGTCACCGTCGCGACCACGTCGGGCGCCCCCGCGAGACCGGCGGCGTACGGCGCACCGCGGCCGCCCTCGCCCAGCACGCCCAGTCCGTGCGCGTCGTCGACGACCAGTGCCGCGCCCGCCTCGCGGCAGGCGGCGGCGTATCCGGCGAGCGGGGCCGCGTCCCCGTCCACGGAGAACACCGAGTCGCTGACGAGCAGCGCCCGTCCCCCGTGCGCGGCGAGGGTCTTGCGCGCGGTGTCGGGGTCGGAGTGCGGGATCACGGCGGTCTCGGCGCGCGAGAGCCGGCAGCCGTCCACGATCGAGGCGTGGTTGCCGGCGTCGGAGACCACCAGGGTGCCCCGGTCGCTCAGCGCCGTGACGGCCGCGAGGTTGGCCGCGTAGCCGGAGGAGAGGACCAGTGCCGCCTCGAAGCCGCAGAAGGCGGCGAGCTCGCGCTCCAGCTCGGCGTGGAGTTCGGTGGTGCCGGTGACCAGGCGGGAGCCGGTGGCTCCCGCACCCCAGCGCTCGGCCGCGTCCCGCGCGCCCCGTACGGCCTCGGGGTGCCGGGAGAGCCCGAGGTAGTCGTTGCTCGCGAGGTCCAGCAGCGCCGAAGCCGCCGGCCTCGGGCGCAGTGTCCGCACCAGCCCGGCCCGCTCGCGGGCCCGTTCCGCGTCGTCGATCCAGGCGAAGACGTCCACGGGGGCGGGGGTGTGCTCGGGCATCGGCGGGTCCTCGTTTTTGTCGGCAGTCCACAGACCCGCCCGACCCTATCGGCCGTGACGCGCGCGCCAGGTGTGGCGATACACACACTCCCATCCGGCCATGTTGTGCGATCTCTCCTTGGCCGGGAGTGGTCGTGTGGTCCAGGATCGGCGTCATGGACCTGCTGAACACCCTGGTGGACAAGGGGCTGCGGCGCGAGCTGCCGACCCGAGACGAGGCGCTCGCCGTACTGGCGACCTCCGACGACGAACTGCTCGACGTGGTGGCCGCGGCCGGCAAGGTGCGCCGCCAGTGGTTCGGGCGCCGGGTCAAGCTGAACTACCTGGTCAACCTGAAGTCGGGCCTGTGCCCGGAGGACTGTTCCTACTGCTCCCAGCGCCTGGGGTCGAAGGCGGAGATCCTCAAGTACACCTGGCTGAAGCCCGAGGAGGCCTCCCAGGCGGCCGCGGCCGGTGTCGCGGGCGGCGCGAAGCGGGTCTGCCTGGTCGCCAGCGGCCGCGGGCCGACGGACCGGGACGTGGACCGGGTCGGCAAGACGATCGCGGCGATCAAGGAGCAGAACGAGGGCGTCGAGGTCTGCGCCTGCCTCGGCCTGCTCTCGGACGGCCAGGCCGAGCGCCTGAAGGACGCCGGCGCCGACGCGTACAACCACAACCTCAACACCTCCGAGGCGACGTACGGGCAGATCACCAAGACCCACACGTACGCCGACCGCGTGGACACCGTGCAGAAGGCGCACGCCGCCGGGCTGTCCGCCTGCTCCGGCCTGATCGCCGGCATGGGCGAGAGCGACGAGGACCTGGTCGACGTCGTCTACTCCCTGCGCGGCCTCGACCCGGACTCGGTTCCGGTCAACTTCCTGATCCCCTTCGAGGGCACCCCGCTCGCCAAGGAGTGGAACCTCACCCCGCAGCGCGCGCTGCGGATTCTCGCGATGGTCCGCTTCGTCTGCCCCGACGTCGAGGTCCGCCTCGCGGGCGGGCGCGAGGTGCACCTGCGCTCGATGCAGCCGCTGGCCCTGCACCTGGTCAACTCGATCTTCCTGGGCGACTACCTGACCAGCGAGGGCCAGGCGGGCCAGGCCGACCTCGACATGATCGCGGACGCGGGGTTCGAGGTGGAGGGCGCCGGCACGTCGACCCTGCCGGCCCACCGCTCCGACGTCGCGGAGGCCTCCGCCCCGACCGGCGGGTGCGGGTCGCACGCCGGTGCGTCGGTCTGCGGCCCGGGCGACTCCACGGCCGACTCCCCGGCCGGCGCCGGCTGCGGCTCGGCCTGCGGCGGCTGCTCCGGGCACGCGGAGGCGGCGCCCGTACCCGTGCGGGCCGAGGCCGGCGAGGTGCGCTCCGACCTGGTGGCGGTGCGCCGCCGCGGCGCGGGAACGGACATCGCGCCCAATGCCTGACCAGCCCCACCCCCTGCCGGCCGGCGCGGAACTGCTCGCGCTGGACCGGCAGCACGTCTGGCACCCGTACGGCCCGATGCCCGGACGGCAGGAGCCGCTGGTCGTCGCCTCCGCCTCGGGGGTGCGGCTGCGGCTCGCCGAGCCCGCCCGGGGGCAGGGCCACGAGGAGCTGGTGGACGGCATGTCCTCCTGGTGGTCGGCGATCCACGGCTACAACCACCCGGTGCTGAATGAGGCCGCGAACTCCCAGCTGGGCCGGATGTCACACGTGATGTTCGGCGGGCTGACCCACGAGCCCGCGGTGCGCCTCTGCGCCCGGCTCGTCGAGATCACCCCGGCCGGACTGGAGCACGTCTTCCTCTCCGACTCGGGATCGGTCGCCGTCGAGGTGGCCGTCAAGATGTGCCTGCAGTACTGGCGTTCGCTCGGGCGGACCGGCAAGACCCGGCTGCTGACCTGGCGCGGCGGCTACCACGGGGACACCTGGCAGCCGATGGCCGTCTGCGATCCCGAGGGCGGGATGCACGAGCTGTGGCAGGGGCACCTGCCCCGGCAGGTCTTCGCGGAAGCGCCGCCCGGCGACTTCGACACGCCCGTGGACCCGGCCTACGCCGACCACCTGCGGTCCCTGATCGCCGCGCACGCGGACGAGCTGGCCGCCGTCATCGTGGAGCCGGTGGTCCAGGGCGCGGGCGGCATGCGCTTCCACAACCCGGGCTACCTGCGGGTACTGCGCGACCTGTGCGACGAGTACGGGGTGCTGCTGATCCTCGACGAGATCGCGACGGGCTTCGGCCGTACGGGCGCCCTCTTCGCGGCGGATCACGCGGGGATCACTCCCGATGTGATGTGCCTGGGCAAGGCCCTGACCGGTGGCTACCTGTCACTGGCTGCGACGCTGTGCACGAGCCGGGTGGCCGACGGGATCTCCCGCGGCGAGGTACCGGTCCTCGCCCACGGCCCGACCTTCATGGGCAACCCGCTGGCCACGGCCGTGGCGCTGGCCTCCGTCGGCCTGTTGCTCGACCAGGACTGGGCGGGCGAGGTCAAGCGGATCGAGGCCGGGCTGCGCGAGGGGCTCGCACCGGCCGCGGCGCTGCCCGGGGTCCGTGGGGTACGGGTGCTGGGAGCGATCGGCGTGGTCCAGCTGACGCACGAGGTCGACATGGCCGCGGCCACCCGGGCGGCCGTGCGGGAGGGCGTGTGGCTGCGCCCGTTCCGGGACCTGATCTACACCATGCCGCCGTTCGTCACGGGCGACGTTGACGTGGCCCGGATCTGCCGCGCGGTGGTCGCGGCGGCGCAGGAAGGCTGAGATGTCCGTACTGGTGGTGTCCGGCACGGGCACCGAGATCGGCAAGACGGTCGTCACGTCCGCGATCGCGGCCGCCGCGGTGGCGGCCGGACGGTCGGTGGCCGTGCTCAAACCCGCCCAGACGGGGGTCGGCCCGGACGAGCCGGGGGACGCCGCCGAAGCGGTACGGCTGGCCGGCCCGACGGTGACGGCGCTGGAACTGGCCCGCTATCCCGAGCCGTTGGCCCCGGGCACGGCGGCCCGCCGCTCGGGGCTGGCGACCCTCTCCCCCGCGGACGTCGCGGAGGCCGCGCGGCGGCTCTCCCTGGACCACGACCTGGTCCTGGTGGAGGGCGCCGGCGGGCTGCTCGTCCGCTTCGACGAGGCGGGCCACACCCTGGCCGACGCGGCCCGCCTGCTCGGGGCCCCGACGCTGATCGTCGCCCCGGCCGGGCTCGGGACCCTGAACTCCACCGCCCTCACGGCGGAGGCCCTGCGGGCGCGGGGCCTGACCGGCCTCGGCGTGGTCGTCGGCAGCTGGCCGGCCGCCCCCGACCTGGCCTCCCGCTGCAACCTGGCGGACCTCCCGGAAGTCTCCGGCCTCCCGCTGCTGGGCGCGGTCCCGGAGGGTGCGGGGGCCCTTCCGCCGCCCGCGTTCCGCACCGCGGCCCCGGCCTGGCTGTCCGCCCGTCTCTCGGGGACCTGGTCGCCGACCGCCTTCCTGACCACCTGGCTCCCGCCGACCCCCTGAAAGCGCCCCGCCCCCACCGGCCCGCCGCGGGCCAACGGCACCGACCCCTCCGACGTACGCGCCACGGAGCCCGGGGGCCGAGGTCGGCCCGACCCCTCCGCGGGGCGGCGCGGGACCCCAGGGCGGGGGCCGGTCCGGCCCCCACGCGTACGCGGCACAGGCCGGACGGCGGGGCCCGGCCGGCCCTCCGACGTACGGCAGCTCGGGGCCCGAGACCGGAACGCAGGTGCCGTCCGCCGGGGATGAGCGCCTCCGGACGGGGCACCCTGGAGGTACCGGCACCGCACCGCCCCGCCCCGGAGGCCCCGCATGCCCACGCTCCGCCGCACCGCGGCCGCACCCCACGATCTGGTCCACCACCCCCTCTTCGCCCGGTTCTACGCCCGCGCGAGCACCACCGCGGAGACCCGCGCCGGCATCGCCCCCCTCCGCCGCGAGCTGCTGCACGGCCTCTCCGGCCGCGTCATCGAGATCGGCGCCGGCAACGGCCTGAACTTCGCGCACTACCCCCGCGCCGTCTCCGAGGTCGTCGCCGTCGAGCCGGAGCGCACCCTGCGCCGCCTCGCGTCCGCCGCCGCCCGCCGCTGTGAGGTCCCGGTGGACGTCGTACCGGGCGCGGCCGAGGCACTCCCGGTCAAGAGCGACGCCTTCGACGCCGCCGTCACCTCGCTGGTCCTGTGCACCGTGCGGGACCTGGCCCGCTCCCTCTCCGAACTGCACCGCGTGCTCCGCCCCGACGCCGAGCTGCGCTTCTTCGAGCACGGCCTGGCCCCCGGGCCCGGTATGGCCGCCGTCCAGCGCACTCTGGACCGGACGGTCTGGCCCCGCCTGTTCGGTGGGTGCCACACGGCCCGTGACCCGCTGGCCTCGATCGAGGCCGCCGGTTTCCGGATCGTCTCCCAGCGCGCCTTCCGGCTGCCCGAGCGCGGTCCGGCCCTGCCCACTTCCTACTGCGTGCTCGGCTCGGCACGCCGCGTCGACTGACGACGGCCCGGGCCGACGGGCGCGGCGGTGCGGCGGGCCGAGCGGCGTGGCAGCACTAGGCGAACGGCTTCACCCAGCGTCGCCAGTGGTCCTCCCGCCGGTACCCGGCGGCGGCCCATGCCCGCCGCGCCGTTTCGTTCGCCTCCAGGACCATCGCGTCACCGCGTCGGCCGCCGACCGCGCGGAAGCGCCGCTCGGCCGCGTCGAGCAGCAGGGTGGCGATCCCCCGCCGGCGGTGGGACGGCAGCACGGCGAGCCGGTAGAGCGAGCAGCGCCAGCCGTCCCAGCCGGCGATGACGGAGCCGACGAGGAGGCCGTCCGACTCCACGAGGATCAGGGCCTGCGGATCGCGCGCGATCAGGCGGACGACCCCGTCCAGGTCGTCGGAGATCGACGTGCCTTCCGCGGCCTCCTCCCAGAAGGCGAGCACGTCCTCGGCGTCGGCCGGCGCGGCGGCCCGTACACGGAACTCGTTCATGATCGGGAGCCAAGCACGCCGTCCGTGCGGCACGCCACCGACTTCCGCACCGCGAGACGCCCCGCGCGCGGGTCCGGTGCGAGGATCGTTCCTGCCCGGGGCCACGCCGGGCGGGTCCGCCGGGGAACGCTCCCGCTCCTTGCCGGCCCACCGCCCCGGGGACCGGTCCCCCTTGTCGAAAGGTGTGAGCCTGCGCCCATGGGCGAGCCTCCCAGCCCCCGCCGCCCCCGCTCGCGACTCCGCGCGGCGGCCCTCCTCCTGGCCGATCACGGGACGAAGGTGGTCCACCGATGACCGAAGTGCTCCTGCTCGTCGTGGCGCTGCTGCTCTGCCTTGCCTGCGGGGTCTTCGTCGCCGCCGAATTCTCACTGACCACCGTCGAGCGCAGCGAGCTGGAGCGAGCCGTCGAGCGCGGAGAGCGCGGCGCCGACAGCGCCCTGGCCGCGGTCCGCACCCTGACGTTCCAACTTTCCGGCGCGCAGCTCGGCATCACCGTGACCGGCCTGATCATCGGCATGATCTCCAAGCCGTCGATCTCCACCCTGCTCCAGGGCCCCTTCCGGGCCTTGGGGCTGTCTGCCGACGCGGCGTCCTCCGCGGCGTTGGTCATCGGGACGGCGCTGTCGACCATCGTCTTGATGGTCGTCGGGGAACTGGTGCCGAAGAACTGGGCGATCTCCTCGCCCTTGGCGGTCGCCAAGCGCGTGGCCACCGTGCAGCGGGCCTTCAGCCGGATCTTCAAGCCGCTCATCGGCCACCTCAACAGCACCGCCAACCACATGGTGCGCCGTCTGGGCATGGAGCCGGCCGAGGAGCTGGCCTCCGCGCGCACTCCCCGGGAACTGGTCGCGCTCGCCCGGCACTCGGCGAAGGCCGGCGCCCTGGAGGAGGACACCGCCGAGCTGTTCGTGCGGACTCTGAACCTGGCCGACCTGACGGCCGAGAACGTGATGACCCCGCGGGTCCAGGTCACGGCCCTCGACCTGCAGACCACCGCGGAGGACGTGGCGAACGCGACGGCGGCCACCGGCCTGTCCCGCTTCCCCGTCTACCGCGGCAGCCTCGACAGCGTCGTGGGCACCGTCCACATCAAGGACGTGCTGGCGCTGCCGGCCGAGGAGCGCCACCGCCACCCGGTGTCGTCGTTGCTGCGCGAGCCGCTCCTCGTACCGGAGTCCCTGACCGTGGACCGGCTGCTCGACCGGCTGTCCGGCCGGCAGACGATGGCCGTCGTCATCGACGAGTACGGCGGGACGGCCGGCGTCGCCACGCTGGAGGACATCGTCGAGGAGGTCGTCGGCGAGGTCCGCGACGAGCACGATCCGCACGAGACTCCCGATCTGGCCCCGGCCGGCACGGACTCCGCCGGGCGCCCGCTCTACTCCGCGGACGGCGCCGCGCGCACCGACCAGCTCCGGCGGATCGGACTGGACGTGCCCGACGGCCCCTACGAGACGCTGGCCGGCCTGATGGCGACCGAGCTGGGCCGCATCCCCGCCGTCGGCGACAGCATGGAGCTGGACGGCTGGCGGCTCGACGTGGTGGATGCCGTGGGGCACCGGGCCTCGCGGGTGCTGCTGCACGCTCCGGCCGACGGCCCCGGCGCCGAGATCGACACGGAGGACGCACGATGACCGCGGTCCAACTGCTGATCGGCCTGGCGACCCTCCTCGTCAACGCCTTCTTCGTCGGCGCCGAATTCGCGCTGATCTCGGTCCGGCGCAGCCAGATCGAACCGTACGCAGAGCAGGGGGACCGGCGGGCGCGCGCCGTGCTGTGGGGTCTGGAGCACCTGTCGGCGCTGATGGCCGCGGCCCAGCTCGGCATCACCCTGTGCACCCTGGTGCTGGGCATCGTGGCCGAACCGGCCATCGCGCACCTGCTGGCTCCTCTGCTCGACCTGGTCGGCGTACCCGCCGGACTGACCCACGCGATCTCCTTCGTGGTGGCGCTGGCCCTGGCCACGTACCTGCACATGCTCTTCGGCGAGATGGTGCCGAAGAACGTGGCGCTGGCCGAACCGGTGCGCACCGCCCTGCTGCTGGGGCCGCCGCTGGTGGCCCTGACCAAGGGCCTGCGCCCGGTGATCTTCGCGATCAACGCCTTCGCCAACGCCGTGCTGCGCCTGCTGCGGGTGGAGGCCAAGGACGAGGTCGCCGCGACCTTCTCGGACGACGAGCTGGCCCGGATGGTCAAGGACTCCAGTGCCGCGGGGCTCCTCGACGGGAGGGCGAGCGAGCGGCTGCACGACGCCCTGGAGCTGGGGCGGCGTCCGGTCAACGACGTGGTGCTGCCGGCGGACCGGGTGGTCACGGCCCTGGAGGGCATCACTCCGGCCGGGCTGGAGCGGTTGTCGGCCGAGTCCGGGTACTCCCGTTTCCCGGTGACCGACGGGCGGCACCGGATCCTGGGGTACCTGCACGTCAAGGACGCCCTGGACGCGGACGCGCACGAGGAGCCCTTCCCGGTCTCGGCGCTGCGGGCGATCGCCCAGGTACGGGCGCAGACCCCGTTGGACGACGTGATCACCGCGATGCGGCGCAGCCGCACGCATCTGGCGGCGGTCCTCGGGGCCGACGGCACCCTGACGGGCCTGGTGACGATGGAGGACGCGCTGCGCGAGCTGTTCGGCAGGTCCACCTCCGCGTAGGCGGTCCCCTTCGGACGCACGGCCTTGAGCGATGGTGCGCTCACCGGCCCTGCGGGGCAGGGGTACCGCGCGGTAGCATCGCTGCGCCATGGAGATGAATGCCTCTTACACCAGTTTCGTCGCGGTCGGCGACTCCTTCACCGAAGGGATGTCCGACCTGCTCCCGGACGGCTCCTACCGGGGCTGGGCCGACCTGCTGGCCGCACGCCTCGCGGCGCGCGAGCCGGGCTTCCGGTACGCCAACCTCGCGGTGCGCGGGAAGCTGATCGGCCAGATCGCCGAGGAACAGGCGCCCGTGGCCGCGGCCATGGGCGCCGACGTGGTGACCCTGGTCGGCGGGCTGAACGACACCCTGCGCCCCAAAGTGGACATGGGGCGGGTCCGGGCCCACCTGGAACAGGCCGTGGAACTGCTCGCCCCCTCGTGCGGGCAGCTCGTCCTGATGCGCTCCCCGGGGCGGGACGGGCCGGTGATGGAACGCTTCCGGCCCCGCATGGAGGAGCTGTTCGCCATCCTCGAGGAGCTCGCCGCGCGACACGGCGCCCTGGTGGTGGACCTCTACGGCGCCCGGGTCCTCGCGGACCCGCGGATGTGGGACGTCGACCGGCTGCACCTGACGTCCGAGGGCCACCGCCGGGTGGCGGAGGCGGTCTGGCAGGCGCTGGGCCTCCCGCCCGAGGAGGACTGGCACACCGAACTGCCCGCGGCCGTGGCCCCGGGCTGGGCGGTGCGCAGGTCCCAGGACCTGAGCTTCGCCCGCCGGCACCTGCTGCCCTGGGTCGGCCGCCGCCTCACGGGCCGCTCCTCGGGGGACGGCCGCCCGGCCAAGCGCCCGGAGCTGCTGCCCTACGGGGCTACGCGGGTCTCGTAGCAAGCCACAATCGGCGACGGTGCCCCTACCTGCGTAAACGCACAGCCGGGTCCCAAGTAGAATCCATTCACGTGACTGCCAAGCCCCGCATCCCCAATGTCCTGGCCGGCCGCTACGCCTCCGCGGAGCTCGCCGTCCTGTGGTCCCCCGAGTACAAGGTGACGCTGGAGCGGCGGCTGTGGCTCGCCGTGCTGCGCGCCCAGAAGGACCTCGGCATCGAGGTCCCGGACGCGGCCCTCGCCGACTACGAGCGTGTCCTGGAGACGGTCGACCTCGCCTCCATCGCCGAGCGCGAGAAGGTCACCCGGCACGACGTGAAGGCCCGTATCGAGGAGTTCAACGCCCTCGCCGGCCACGAGCACGTCCACAAGGGCATGACCTCCCGCGACCTCACCGAGAACGTCGAGCAGCTCCAGATCCGGCTCTCCCTGGAGCTGGCCCGGGACCGCACGGTCGCCGTGCTGACCCGCCTCGGCAAGCTGGCGGGCGAGCACGCCGAGCTGGTCATGGCCGGTCGCTCGCACAACGTGGCCGCTCAGGCCACCACCCTGGGCAAGCGCTTCGCGACCGCGGCCGACGAGCTGCTGGTCGCTTACGACCGCCTTGAGAACCTGCTGGGCCGCTACCCGCTGCGCGGCATCAAGGGCCCGGTCGGGACCGCCCAGGACATGCTGGACCTGCTCGGAGGCGACGCCGCCAAGCTGGCCGACCTGGAGCAGCGGATCGCCGCCCACCTCGGTTTCGCCCAGGCCTTCACCTCGGTCGGCCAGGTCTACCCGCGCTCGCTCGACTACGACGTGGTCACCGCCCTGGTGCAGCTGGCTGCCGCACCCTCGTCGATCGCCAAGACCATCCGCCTGATGGCCGGCCACGAGCTGGTCACCGAGGGCTTCAAGCCCGGCCAGGTCGGCTCCTCCGCGATGCCGCACAAGATGAACACGCGCTCCTGCGAGCGGGTGAACGGCCTCATGGTCATCCTGCGCGGCTACGCCTCGATGACCGGCGAGCTGGCCGGCGACCAGTGGAACGAGGGCGACGTCTCCTGCTCCGTGGTCCGCCGGGTGGCCCTGCCGGACGCGTTCTTCGCGTTCGACGGCCTGTTGGAGACCTTCCTGACGGTCCTCGACGAGTTCGGCGCCTTCCCCGCGGTCGTCGCCCGCGAGCTGGACCGCTACCTGCCGTTCCTCGCGACCACCAAGGTCCTGATGGGCGCGGTGCGGGCCGGCGTGGGCCGCGAGTCCGCCCACGAGGTCATCAAGGAGCACGCGGTGGCCTCCGCCCTCGCCATGCGCGAGCAGGGCGCAGAGCGCAACGAACTGCTGGACAAGCTGGCCGCCGATGACCGGATGCCTCTGGACCGGGCCCAGCTCGATGCCCTCATGGCCGACAAGCTGTCCTTCACCGGCGCCGCGGGTGACCAGGTCGCGGCGGTGGTCTCCCGGATCGAGGCCATCGCCAAGCAGTACCCGGAGGCCGCCGGGTACGCGCCGGGGTCGATCCTCTGACCCCCGAAGAGCTGACCGCCGCCCGTGACCGCGTCCTCCCGGACGTGGTCGCGGGCGGTCTGCGCGTGCTGTTCTGCGGTATCAACCCGGGCCTCCTCTCCGCCGCGACGGGCCACCACTTCGCCCGCCCCGGCAACCGGTTCTGGCCGGTCCTGCACCTGGCGGGCTTCACTCCGCGCCGGCTGGCCCCCGCGGAGCAGGACGAGCTGCTGTCCTACCGCCTCGGCATCACCAATGTCGTGGCCCGCCCCACGGCACGCGCCGACGAGCTGAGCGCCGAGGAGTTCCGCGAGGGCGGCCGCATCCTGACGGCCAAGGTGGAGCTGCTGCGCCCCCAGTGGCTGGCGGTGGTAGGAGTGACCGCCTATCGCACCGCCTTCGGCGAACCGAAGGCCCGCATCGGTCCCCAGGACCGGACCATCGGCTCCACACGGGTCTGGGCCCTGCCCAATCCCAGCGGCCTCAACGCCCACTGGACCGCCGAGTCCATGGCCCAGGAGTACGGTCGGCTGCGCGCCGTCGCCGAATCATCCGAAGGCCGTTGACCTTCCCCCGTGGGCCCGGCGCCGCCGGGCTCACGGCGGGTCGACCTGCGTGACTCCCGCCACCAGCACGTACGGGTCGCCGCCGGCGCCGTGTGCCGCGTAGGCCACGAGCCACAGCCCCTCAACCTCCCAGACGTGCACGTGGTCGGTGGCGGCGCTCACACGGTCCCACGGCTCGGGTATCTCCTCCCCCTCGGCCCGTCTGATCTTGAGCGAGTCCACGCCGAACACCTGCGCCCGTCCCCACCGGCCGGTCAGGGCCTCGGTGAGCGCGGTGTACTCGGCGTTGATCTGGTCGATCGCCTCGATGCGCCCGGAACCGCCGTCGTCCCAGAAGTCGTCGGTCCGCCCGATCTCCACCAGGTGGTAACCCGGGCCGCTGCTCTGCCCGCCGGACCGCACCGGCTCCGTCGGGAACTCCCGCCTCCGGAGCCGGTCGATCGTGCCGAGATGCTCTGCCGTGGTCATGCCGTCAGTATCCCGGCCACCACTGACAACTGGCCGTTCGTCACGCATCCCGCCGTCGCACCGCCAGCCAGCCTCCGGCCAGTGCGACCGCCGCCCACAGCGCCAGCACGCCCAGGCCGCTCCACGGGCCGAGGTCGGCGAAGTCCTGCGACTGCATCACCATCTTCCCGGCCCGGTCCGGCAGGTACTGTGCCACGCCTTCCGCGGTGGCGCCGACGACGAACGACACCATCAGCACGAAGGGTATGAGCAGGCTGATCACGGCTGTTGCGCTCCGGAGCACCGCCGTCAGTCCGGCCGCGAACAGGGCCATGAGGGTCAGGTACAGCCCACTGCCCACGACGGACCGGTAGGTGCCCGGGTCGCCGAGTTCCAGGGTGTAGGGACCCATGAAGGCCTGTCCTCCCAGGAAGGTGAGCACTCCGGTGAGCTGGCCCGCCACCAGGGCCGACCCGCCCACCATGGTGATCTTCGACAGGTAGAAGCGGGTGCGGCCGGGCACCGCGGCGAGCGAGGTGCGCAGTGCGCCGTTGTGGAACTCGGACGACAGGGCGGTGGCACCGAACACGATGGCGGCGACCTGCCCGAAGTTGACGCCGTAGTAGGCGGCGAAGAGCGGGTCGTCACCCATGCTGCCGGGCGCGGCCTGGCCTATCGCCGCGGCTGTGAGCGTCTGGATGCCCGCAGTGGCGGCGAGGATGGCGACCAAGGCGCCGAAGGTGCCGCGCAGGGACCGTATCTTGATCCATTCCGAGTGCAGGACGGGGACGGTGGGCAGAGCGGCGCTCATGGCGAAGCCTCCTGGGGTGCGAAGAAATCAGCGGGTGGCGGTGAACTGTGCGTGCTCGGCGGTGAGGTCGAGGTACGCCTGCTCCAGCGAGGCCCGCTCGTCGGAGAGTTCCAGCAGGGGAATGCCCTCGCGGGCCGCCGTGCTCCCGAGCTGCTCGGCCCGTATGCCCTCGACGCTCCAGCACCCGCCGTCGGCGGTGGCCATCTCGTAACCGTCGCGGGCCAGCGCAGCCCGCAGCCGGATGGGGTCGGAGGTGCGCAGGCGCACTCTCGGGGTGCTGCGGGCTTCGATGAAGTCCTGCATCGAGGTGTCGGCCAGCAGCTTCCCCTGGCCGAGTACGACGAGATGGTCGGCGAGCGCGGACGTCTCGGACATCAGGTGGCTGGACACAAGGACGGTGCGTCCCTCTGCGGCGAGGCCGCGCATCAGCTCGCGGATCCAGATGATGCCCTCGGGATCGAGGCCGTTGGTCGGCTCGTCGAGCAGGAGCACCCCCGGGTCTCCCAGGAGTGCCGCGGCGATGCCCAGACGCTGGCGCATGCCGAGCGAGAAGGTCTTGACACGCCGCCGGGCGACGGAGGCTATCCCCGACTGCTCCAGGACCTCCTCCACCCTCGACATCGGTATGCGGCCGGCGGCCGCGAGGAAGCGGAGGTGGTCCCGGGCCCTGCGCCCGCCGTGGGCGGACTGGGCGTCGAGGAGCGCGCCGACTTGGTGCAGCGGGTCCGACAGTTCCCGGTAGGGGCGGCCGCCGATCGTGGCCGTGCCCGCGGTGGGCCGGTCCAGCCCGAGCAGCAGGCGCATGGTGGTCGACTTGCCCGCGCCGTTGGGGCCCAGGAAGCCGGTGACCCGCCCGGGGAGGACGTCGAAGGTGAGGCGGTCCACTGCACGCGTCGTGCCGTGTTCCTTGGTCAGTTCTCGGATCTCGATGCTGTTCATGTCTCAAGATTCCTCGTCCGCGGACTGCGTTCCCTCCCCCATGCGAGGGTCCCGTCTCCCCCACGTGGGGGAGACGGAGGCCAGCACGGTCCTGACACCATGCATGCATGTACCGACTGCTCCGCGCCCCGCTCCAACCAGTGACCTACTCACGCTGGTTGCACCTGTGCGTGCCCGTACTGCTGCTGGCAGTGTGGCTGTTCGTGGAGCCGACGGCCCCGTGGGTGACGTTGTTGATCATCGCGCCGTTCGGGTTCGTGCCCTGGGTGCGGCTGGCCGAGGGAATGCAGGCGCAGTTCCTGCTCGCCCCCCACGAGCGCGACGCGGACGACAAGAGCATCAGCGCCGCCCCGTCGGCCCGGTGGAGCGACCGGTGGCGGACCTTGTTGTGGCTGGAGATACGGATGGCCGTCTCGGTCGTCGCCATGGCGCCCTCCGTGCAGCTGCCGCTGATGACCGTCGAGCTGATCGCGATCGCCTGCGGGCAGCCCGTGAACGACGACCGCCTCCTGCCGTTCGAGCCCTCGCGCTGGACCGCCGCCCTGCTCGTGCCGGTCCCCCTGGTCCTGCTCCTGGTCATCGTGGTGCTGCTCGGCGAACTGATCACCGTCATCGCCGCCCGGCTGCTGGGGCCCTCGGCGGTGGAGCGGCTCTCCGCCTTGGAGGCGCGCACCGAACAACTGCTGGAACGGACCCGGATCGCGCGTGAGCTGCACGACTCCATCGGGCACGCGCTGACCGTGGCGGTCGTCCAGGCGGGAGCCGCGCGGGCCGCCGGCGACCCCGCCTTCACGGACCGGGCGCTCAGTGCCATCGAGGAGACCGGAAGGGCCGCACTGGAAGACCTGGAGCGGGTGCTGCTGGTGCTCCGGGAGTCGGCACAGCCTCCCTCACAGCGGCCGACTCTGGTGGAGGCGGACCGGCTACTGGAATCCGCCCGCGCTTCCGGCGCCGCCGTCGACGCGGAACTGAGCGGACCGTTGGAGAAGTTGCCGGGCCCGGTCACTCGTGAGGGGTACCGCATCCTTCAGGAAGCGCTGACCAATGTGCTGCGGCACTGCGGTCCGGTACCCGTACGGGTCCGGGTGGAGATGGCCGCGAGCCGACTGGTGCTGGAGGTGACGAATCCGCTGCCGGAGCGGCCCGCCTTCATGACGGGCAACGGCTCAGGCCTCCGCGGGATGCGGGAGCGGGCCGCACTGCTCGGCGGGGACGCCGAGACAGGGCCGTACGAAGGGGGCTGGAGAGTGCGCGCCCGGCTTCCGCTGGAGCGAATACGCTGACCGGATGCCGGTCACCGTACTGCTCGTCGACGACGAAGCCCTGGTCCGCGCGGGTCTGCGCGCCGTCCTGGACGCCCAGCCCGACATCGAGGTGGTCGGCGAGGCCGCCGACGGAGCCTCGGTCGTCCCCCTCGTGCGGCAACTGCGGCCGGATGTGGTGGCGATGGACGTGCGGATGCCGCTGCTCGACGGGATCGAGGCCACCCGGGCCGTCCTGCGGTCGGTGGACTCTCCGCCGAAGATCCTCGTCGTGACCACCTTCGAGAACGACGAGTACGTGTACCAGGCCCTGCGGGCGGGTGCCGACGGATTCCTGCTGAAGCGGGCCCGGCCGTCGGAGATCGTCCACGCGGTGCGGCTGGTGGCGGAGGGCGAGACGCTGCTCTTCCCGGCGGCGGTACGGTCCCTGGCCGCGGAGTACGGCAACCGCCAGGCCCGGTCGTTGTTGCGGCGGGCGGCGCTGACCGAGCGTGAGGAGGCGGTGTTGCGGCTCATGGCGCGGGGGCTGACCAATGTGGAGATCGCCGCCGAGCTGATCGTCGGCACGGAGACGGTGAAGTCCCACGTCAGCGCGATCCTGGCGAAGCTGGGGGCGCGCGACCGGACCCAGGCCGTGATCATGGCGTACGAATCGGGATTCGTCGCCCCCGCCTGAGGGCCTCCGCGGACCTCGGGGGCGGCCGATTCCCGCCTATGGGGGGCCGCTTCTCGCCGCCGTGGCACCCGCGCAGTACGATCCGCTTGACAGGCTCGCTCGCTGGGAGGACACACGTTGGGGCAGCTGACCGGCGGGGACCCCTCGCTGCTCCGGCGGATCAACTCCGCCGTGGTACTGCGGGCACTGCGCGCGGCCGAATCGCCGACCCTCACCGACCTCACCCGGGTGACCGGCCTCTCCCGGCCCACCGTAGAGGGGGTCGTGGAGGGACTCATCGCCACGGGGCTCGTCGTGGAGGCGGACGCCGAGGAGGGCGCGCGCAGGCAGGGACGACCGGCCCGCCGCTACCGCTTCCGGGCCGAGTCGGGGCACCTCCTCGGCATCGAGATCGGCTCGCACCGAATCGCGGTCCTCCTGTCCGGGTTGGACGGGCGGATCATCGGCGCCGGCACCAAGGACGTCTCCGAGACGGCGTCTGCCGACGAGCGGCTGGAGCGGGTCAGGACCGCGGTCGCCGACCTGCTGCGCCGGGCCGGGGTGCCGCGTGACTCGCTGCGGGCCGTCGGGGTCGGCAGTCCGGGCATCGTGGAGGCCGACGGCACGGTCCGCCTCGGTACGGCACTGCCCGGCTGGACGGGGCTGCCGCTGGGGGACCGGCTGCGGCGTTCGTTCCGCTGCCCGGTCCAGGTGGAGAACGACGCCAACGCGGCGGCCGTCGCCGAGCACTGGAAGGGCGCCGCGCGGGAGACCGATGACATGGTCTTCGTGATGGCCGGGCTCAGCCCCGGCGCGGGCTCGCTGATCGGCGGGCGCCTGCACCGCGGCTTCGGCGGAGCCGCCGGCGAGATCGGCGCCCTGCACCTGCTGGGCCGCGAGGTGACGCCCGAGAGACTGCTGTCGACCACCGGCGAACCACTGCACCCGCTGGACGAGCCCGCCGTGGCCGAGGTCTTCGCGATGGCCAGGCGGGGCGACGAGCGGGCGGTGGCCGCTGTGGAGCGGTTCCTCCAGCGGCTGGTGCACGATGTCGCGGCGCTGGTCCTGGCGATGGATCCCGAGCTGGTCGTCCTCGGCGGCTGGGCCGCCGGCCTGGACGGGGTCCTGGGACCTCTGCGCCAGGAGCTGGAACGGTACTGTCTGCGCCCGCCGCGGGTGGTCCTGTCCCTGCTCGGCGAGGCCGCCGTGGCCACCGGGGCGCTCCGGTTGGCGCTGGACCACGTCGAGGAAGAGCTCTTCGCGGTGGAGAAGACGGTCACGGCCCGCCGCTGACCCCCGCGCGGCCACCGGGCAGCGAGCGATGGACCTGCCTCACGGCGCCGGGAGCGGAGAGGGCGGGAAGTCGGGGTCCTGGCGGGGCGCCGCCGTGAACCATTCCCCCCGGCTCCGGGTGGCCGCAGCCCTGCGGGGCGCGGCCTGGGCCCGCCCCCCGACGCCGGGAGACCCGCAGGGCGGGAGGCCGGAGTCCTGCGGGGCGGGGCGGTGGACCAGTCGACGCTCCCGGCGCCGGCAGGCCGGGCGGGAGGTCGCCGCGATCGGGTCGGAGGCGAAGGCGATCGGTTCCGGGTGCGCGCCGTGCCGCCGCCTTACCGCCGCCGGCTCCCCGCCGCCGGCTCCCCGCCGCCGCCTCCCCGCGCTTGCCGTCCTCCGGTCCGGAGACGGGTACGTCCCGGCGCGGAGGGCGGGCCGTCGACGGACCTCGAGACGGGCGCCGGTCGGCGCGGGTCGGCGCCCTCCCCCGGGTCACGCACCGCGGGCGGGCCCCGTCAGGAGGCCACGCGCGGTTCGTGCGTGATCTCGACGTCGCCGGAGTCCCCGAAGGTCAGGCGGCAGGTGTCGGCGCGGTAGGTGGCCACCGAGACCGCGGCCGTACCGGCCGCGGTGAAGTACCGGGTGGTGACCAGCAGTACCGGGGCACCGGGCAGGCGGTCCAGTTCCCGGGCGTCGTCGGCGCGGGCGGAGCCGAGCTCGACCGAGCGGTCCTGGCCGTCGAGGACCAGCCGCTGGAGCTCGCGCAGGACGGTACGGGCACGGGCGGGGCCGGCCGGGGCCTCGATGCTCGGGAGACCGGGCACGGAAGCGGCCGGGACGTACAGCATCTCGGCCGCGACGGCCTGGCCCTGGTTGACGCGCGTCCGGCGCACGGTGTGGACCGGCTCGTCGGCGGCGATGGCGACGGCGGAACCAGCGCCGATGCCGAGGAGTTTGAGGACCCCGACCGGTGGCAGGCCCTCGACGGCGTCCACCGGCTCCCAGCCGTCGACGCCCTCACCGGGCCAGCTGTGCTGCGCGTGCCCGACGGCGACGCCGACGCGCGGCGGGGCGACGGTCGTGCCGACGCCGCGGCGTCGCTGCAGGCGCCCTTCGAGCTCCAGCTGCTCCAGTGCCTGGCGCAGGGTGGCCCGGGCGACTCCGAAGCGGGCGGCGAGCTCGCGCTCGTTCGGCAGGACCTCGCCGACGGCGAAGTCCTGGTCGAGCGCTTCGCTGAGGACGGTCTTCAGGTGCCAGTACTTCGGCTCCGGCACCGTTTCGAGCTGCATGGTCCCCACCCTGACTCCTCCTGCCATCGCTGCATTCGCCGTGTGTTCCAGCGGCAGTTCCGCGCCCTTGTTTATTAAAGGTTCCTGCACTATCCCTGCGACGATAGGACGGCACACCCCCTTGGTCAAGACCAATGCTCATCCCTTGCCGGGCGGATCGGGCATGCGTATCAAGCCGTTCACGGGATGTTCTCGTGCTCCCCGAAGGCTTGTAGTCAAGACCTACCGGGCGGTAGTCATGGCAGTGGGTGCTCCTGACACCCCGTCTCACACCCCGCCCACCCGACGAGGAGCAGCATGACCGCCACGGTCTCCTTCACGATCGACACGCCGCTGGGTCCCCGCACCGCCACCGTCGCCTACGAGCGCAAGGGCGCCGGCGAACCGCTCCTCCTGCTGCACGGCATCGGCCACCACCTGCAGGCCTGGCACCCGGTGACCGACATCCTGGCCGCCGAACACGAAGTGATCGCCGTCGACCTGCCCGGATTCGGCGCCTCGGCGCCGCTCCCCGAGGGGGTCGCCTACGACCTGGGCACCATCGCTCCCGCGCTCGCCGCGCTCTGCACCGCCCTGGGTGTCGAACGCCCGCACGTCGCGGGCAACTCGCTCGGCGGCCTGCTCGCCCTGGAGATGGCCCGGAACCACCTCGTCCGCTCGGTCACCGCCCTCTCCCCCGCCGGGTTCTGGACCGAGGGCGAGCGGCGCTACGCCTTCGGCGCCCTCCTCGCGATGCGCGCCGGCGCGAAGGCGCTCCCCCTCCCCGCGCTGGAGCGGCTCTCGCGCAGCGCGGCCGGGCGGGCCGCGCTCACGGGGACCATCTACGCACGTCCGGCCCGCCGTTCGCCGCAGGCCGTGGTCGACGAGACCCTCGCCCTGCGCGGGGCCACCGGCTTCGAGAAGACCCTGGCCGCCGGCGGCTCCGTACGGTTCACCGACGACGTGCCCGGCCTGCCGGTGACCATCGCCTGGGGCGCCCGCGACCGGCTGCTCCTGCGCCGCCAGGGGATACGGGCCAAGCGGACGGTCCCGGGGGCGCGGCTGATCCGGCTCCCGGGCTGCGGCCACGTCCCGATGAGCGACGATCCGGCGCTGGTGGCCCGGGTGATCCTGGACACGGCCCGGAGCGCACGCGTCCCGACCGCGTGATCCGCCGCCGGGCCGCCGCCGTCCCCCCGGCCCGGCGGCCCCCGGCGGCCCGGCGACCCGGAGGCCCGGCAGTCCAGCGGAGCCGCTGACGGCTGTTCATCCGCGGTTCGCGCGGCCGACGCGGCCGGGCCCGTGTGCGCGGGCACGCTGGTCCGGCCCCGCCCCGCCGGCCCCTGGAGACGCACCGATGGCACCGACACCGCACACCCGCCGCTCCCTCATCGGCGGTTCCCTCGCCATGTCCTCCGCGCTGCTCGCCGCGCCCCTCCTCGCGGCGCCGGCGCTCGCCGCCGCCCCGGCCTTCGTCCGCTCCGGCCGGCCGAGCGCCCTCTGGGGAGTCCAGTCCGGCGAGATCACCGCCCACTCGGCCACCGTCTGGACGCGCTCCGACCGCCCGGCGCGGATGTACGTGGAGACCTCGCCGAGCGAATCGTTCCGGTACGGCGTGCGCAGCCACCGGGGTCCGCTGCTCGGCCCGTCCACCGACTTCACCGGCACCACCGTCCTGCGCGACCTCCCGCCGGGGCAGCAGATCCACTACCGGGTCGTCCTGGCCGACCCCGCCGACCCCCGCCGCACCGGCGAACCGGCCCGCGGCACCTTCCGCACCACCCCGGCCTCCCGCCGCCACGACGTGCGGTTCCTGTGGTCCGGGGACCTGGCGGGACAGGGCTGGGGCATCAACCCCGACCTCGGCGGCTACCGCGTCTTCGAGGAGATGCGGCTGCGCGACCCCGACTTCTTCCTCTTCAGCGGTGACACGGTCTACGCCGACGGCCCGATCCTGCCCAGCGCACCGCTGCGGGACGGCACCCTCTGGCGCAACGTGACCACCGAGGAGAAGTCGAAGGTCGCCGAGACCCTCGCGGAGTTCCGCGGGAACTTCCGCTACAACCTCCTCGACGGCAACCTGCGCGGCTTCAACGCCCAGGTCCCCGTCCTGGCCCAGTGGGACGACCACGAGGTGCGCAACAACTGGTACCCCGGCCAGCTGATCGACGACCCCCGCTACACCGTCCGGGACGTCGACACCCTCGCCGGCCGCGCCCGCCGGGCCTTCGGGGAGTACTTCCCGGTGACCGACCTGCGCGGGGGCCGCTCCGAGGGCCGCATGCACCGGGTGATGCGGTACGGGCCGCTGCTCGACGTGTTCGTGCTCGACATGCGCACCCACCGCGACCCGAACTCCCCCGGCCGCCAGACCGAGGACCCCGTCGGCATCCTCGGCCCGGAGCAGCTGGCGTGGATCAAGCGCGAGCTGTCCCGCTCCCGTGCCACCTGGAAGGTGGTCGCCGCCGACATGCCGCTGGGCATCGTCGTACCCGACGGCGCGGCGAACTTCGAGGCCGTCGCCCAGGGCGACCCCGGCGCCCCGCTCGGCCGCGAGCTCCAGATCGCCGAACTCCTGCGCCACATCAAGCACCAGCGCATCACAGGCACTGTCTGGCTCACCGCTGACGTCCACTACACGGCGGCGAACCACTACGCGCCCGAGCGGGCCGCCTTCACCGACTTCGCGCCGTTCTGGGAGTTCGTCTCCGGCCCGATCGGCGCGGGCGCCTTCCCCGCGGGCCGGCTCGACGCCACCTTCGGCCCGGAGACGGCCTACGTCCAGTCCGCCCCGGTGGCCAACATGTCCCCGTCCGAGAACCCGCCGTACTTCGGGGAGGTCGACATCGACGGCGGCAGCGGGACGATGACCGTGCGGCTGCGGCGCCAGGGCGGCGGCGTGCTCTTCAGCAAGACGCTCCGGCCCGGCCAGGTGGGCCAGTAGGGAGCGGCGGGGTGGGCCCGCCCGGGTGGGCCCACCGGGTTCGGCCCGTCGGGTTCGGCCCGTCGGGTTCGGCCGGCCCGGCTCGGCACAAATCGGCCAGATGGACACTTAACCAGTCGGTCACAGACCGTTCGTGATCACGCAACACCCCTGCGCCACAGTGGCGTGCATGACTGACTTCAGCCCTGCCTCCGCCCAGCGTCCCCGCCACCACCACCACTGGCGCCGCGACCTCGTCGAACTCGCCGCACTGTTCTGCGCCGTCGCGGTCGCGGACGCCCTCGCCAATCTCGTCGTGCACGGCCCCAGGGGCCCGGTCCTGCTGGTCGCCTCGGCCGTCGCGCTGCTGTTCACCGCGGCCTTCCACACCTGGTGGGCGCGGCGCCACAGCCATGCGCCGCCGCCCGCCGACACGGCCCCCACGGATACCGCGGATACGGATACGAACGCGGGCGCGGCTCCCGACTCGGCCGCCGCCCCCGCCGCGCTGTGGCGGATGCGGACGACCGTACGGGACGAGCCCGGTTCCCTGGCGGCGCTCTGCACCGCCCTCGCCCATAACGGCGTGGACATCCTGACCCTCCAGACCCACCCGCTCCCGGAGGGCGGCACCGTCGACGAGTTCCTGCTCCGCGCCCCCCAGGCGCTGCCCTCCGCCGACCTCGGCCGCGCCATCGCCCGGGCCGGCGGGCACAGCACCTGGATCGAACGCGCCGACGCCCACGACCTCGTCGACACCCCGACCCGCGTCCTGGGCCTGGCCACCCGCACCGCCCTGGACGCCGCCGAGCTGCCGCTCGCCCTGCGCCAGCTGCTCGGCCGCTGCACGATCCACTCCATCCCCGCGACCACCCTGTCCGGACGCCCCAACGCGGGCGCCGACGCCCCGGTCGAAGGAGTCCTGGAG
This sequence comes from Streptomyces sp. NPDC058674, assembly GCF_042716505.1. Taxonomy (NCBI): domain Bacteria; kingdom Bacillati; phylum Actinomycetota; class Actinomycetes; order Kitasatosporales; family Streptomycetaceae; genus Streptomyces; species Streptomyces sp. NPDC058674. Next base: position 15,838 of record NZ_JBHXSC010000071.1, on the reverse strand, counting down.
GCCACGGTCATGCGGCTGCGCGACCCCTCCGGCGGCGCGATCACCGTGGAACGGCCGTACCTGCCCTTCACCCCCACCGAGTTCGCCCGCGCCCGCGCCCTCGTGGAGCTCGACGCGCGGCTCGGCCCCCGCGTCCCGCGCAGCCAGGACGTCCTGACGCTGCCCGAGGGCAACGAGATCACCGTGCGCCGCGCCGACGCCGCGGACCTGACCGCCGCCCGCGCGATGCACGACCGCTGCTCGGAGCGCACCCTGTCGCTGCGCTACCACGGTCCCGTCGCCGACGCGGACCGCTACCTGGGCCACCTGCTGAGCCCCCGCTTCGGCCGCACGCTGGCCGCGACCACCGCGTCCGGCAAGCTCGTCGCCCTCGGCCACCTGCTGTGGGACGGGGACGAGACCGAGGTGGCGCTGCTCATCGAGGACGACTGGCAGCGCCGCGGCATCGGCTCCGAGCTGCTGCGCCGGCTGATCGCGATGGCGGTGGAGGCCCGGTGCGACAGCGTGTACGCCGTCACCCAGGCCTCCAACACCGGCATGGTCGCCGCGATGCGCGGCCTGGGCCTGCCCCTCGACTACCAGATCGAGGAGGGCACCCTCGTGATCACCGCGCGGCTGGACGCCGCCCTGGTCAGCTCCCGACCGCCGTACGAGCTTCCGCGCGTGCAGCACCCGTAAGCGAGGCAGAGGCGGAGGCACAGGCGGGGCCGGCGGCGGAGAGCGGACCCGGAGCGGCCGCGTCGAGCGCCTGGTCGAGGTCGGCCCAGAGGTCGTCCACGTCCTCCAGTCCGACCGACATCCTCAGCAGCCGGTCGCTGACGCCGGAGGCGTGCCGGTCTCCCTCGGCCACGATCCGGTGGCTGATGGAGGCCGGGTGCTGGATGAGGGTGTCCACGCTGCCGAGGCTGACCGCCGGGGTGATCAGCCGTACCGCGGCGATCACCTCGTGCGGGTCCCCGGCGGTCTCGAAGGCGACCATGGCCCCCCCGATGCGCGGGTAGTGCACCCGTTCCACCCGCGGGTCGTCCGCGAGCCGCCGGACCAGCTCGGCAGCGCTCGCGGAGGCGGCCCGGACCCGGACCGGGAGCGTCGAGAGCCCCCGCAGGAGCAGGTAGGCGGCCAGCGGGTGCAGGACGCCGCCCGTCGCGAAGCGCACCTGGCGGAGCTTGCGGGCGAAGGCCTCGTCGCAGGCCACGACCCCGCCGAGGACGTCCCCGTGGCCGCCCAGGTACTTGGTGGCGCTGTGCAGGACCAGCCGGGCCCCGCTCTCCGCCGGCCGCTGGAGCACCGGGGTGGCGAAGGTGTTGTCGACCAGCAGCGGCACCTCGCCGCAGGCGTGGGCGGCGGCGCGCAGGTCGATCTCCGCGAGCGTCGGGTTGGCCGGGGACTCGATCATGACCAGCCCGGTGTCCGGGCGGATGGCGTCCGCGATGCCCGCCGGGTCCACCCACGTGACCTCGGTGCCCAGCAGACCGCTGCCCAGCAGGTGGTCGCTGCACCCGTAGAGCGGTCGGACGGCGACGACGTGCCGCAGCCCCATCGATCCGCGCACCAGCAGGGTGGCGGTGAGCGCGGCCATTCCGCTGGCGAAGGCGACCGCGCTCTCGGTGCCCTCCAGACGGGCCAGGGCCGTCTCGAAGCGGGCGGTGGTCGGGTTGTCGAGGCGGGAGTAGACCGGCGGGCCCTCGGGGCGGGCCCCGGTGGTGGCGAACTCGTCGATGCGGGCGGCCTCCGCCCGGCTGTCGTACGACGGATAGGTCGTCGACAGGTCGAGCGGAGGCGCGTGCAGTCCGAGCCGTGCGAGGTCCTCGCGTCCGGCGTGCACTGCTTCGGTGGCCAGTGACCGTCGTGCGGTCTGGGCGTTCGTCTCCATGGGCCGTACTGTGCGCTGCCGACCGGTTGTGACGGGAAATCGCCGTGCTACGTTCGGCCAATGTCCGATTCCGTTGCTTTGGATCCGGTGGACCTCCAGATTCTGCGGCTTTTGCAGAACGACGCCCGGACCACCTACCGCGATCTCGCCGCCGAGGTCGGGATCGCCGCGTCCACGTGCCTGGACCGGGTCGCGCGGATGCGCCGCTCCGGGATCATCCTCGGGAACCGCTTGAGGCTCGATCCCGCCAAGCTCGGACGCGGCTTGGAGGCGCTGCTCCTGGTCCAGGTGCGACCGCACCGGCGCGAACTCATCGGCCCGTTCGTCGACCGGGTGCGCTCACTGCCCGCCTCCCGCGCCGTCTTCCACCTCACCGGCCCCGACGACTACCTGGTCCACGTCGCGGTCTCGGATCCGGGCGAGCTCCAGCGCCTGGTCCTCGACGAGTTCACCTCACGACGGGAAGTGGCCCGCGTGGAAACCCGGTTGATCTTCCAGGAGTGGGACTGCGGTCCCCTGTTGCCGCCCACGCCCGCGGGGTGACCGCAAAGAGTGGTGACGCGACGGCGTCGCGCATACGAAGATGGCGGCATGCCTGAGATCTTGCACAACGACAGCGCCCACCGGCTTCCCCGCCAGGTCGCCGACGCGTACGTCGACGACCTCGTCGCCCTCGACCCGATCGTCGGCACCTACCTCGGTGTCGCCGCCAGCTCCGGAAGGCTCCCGGACTTCTCCCCGGCCGGCCGGGCCGCCGTGGCCGAGTTGTCCCGTAGGACCCTCGCCCTCCTCGACGCGGCCGAGCGGCTCCCCGGCGCCGACAGCGACGTCGAGCGCCGCTGCGGCCGCCTGCTGCGCGAGCGCCTCACCGCCGAACTCGCGGTCCACGCGGCCGACGAGGACCTGCGCGCGGTCAGCAACATCCACAGCCCCGTGCACTCCGTCCGCGAGGTCTTCCCCGTCACGCCGGCCGAGACCGACGAGGACTGGGCGGCCATCACCGAACGGCTGCGCGCGGTCCCGGCGGCCATAGCCGGATACCGCGAGTGCCTCGCGCTCGGCCTGGAGCGGTCCCTGCACGGCGCGCCGCGCCCCACCGCCACCTTCATCGAGCAGCTCACCACCTGGATCGGCGAGGACGACGAGCCCGCGTTCTTCGAGGCGTTCGCCTCCCGCGGCCCGGACACGCTGCGGGCCGACCTGGACGAGGCGGCCGTCGGCGCGACCGCCTCCCTGCTCGCCCTGCGCGACTGGATGCGCGACGTGTACGCCCCCGCCGTGGCCGGCGGCCCCGAGACCGTGGGCCGCGAGCGCTACGCCCGCTGGTCGCGCTACTTCAACGGCACGGACCTGGACCTGGACGAGGCGTACGCCTACGGCTGGTCCGAGTACCACCGGCTGCTCGCCGAGATGAAGACCGAGGCGGACAAGATCCTTCCGGGATCGAACCCCTGGGACGCGCTGCGGCACCTGGACGAGCACGGCACCCACATCGAGGGTGTCGAGGAGGTCCGGGCCTGGCTCCAGGGGCTCATGGACGAGGCCATCGAGAACCTCGACGGCACCCACTTCGACCTCGCCGAGCGGGTCAAGCGCGTGGAGTCCATGATCGCCCCGCCGGGCGGCGCCGCGGCGCCGTACTACACCAACCCCTCCGAGGACTTCTCGCGCCCGGGGCGCACCTGGCTGCCGACGATGGGCCAGACCCGGTTCCCGGTGTACGACCTGGTCTCCACGTGGTACCACGAGGGCGTCCCGGGCCACCACCTCCAGCTGGCGCAGTGGACGCACGTCGCGGACCGGCTCTCCCGCTACCAGGCCGGGGTCGGCCTCGTCAGCGCCAACGCCGAGGGCTGGGCCCTGTACGCGGAACGGCTGATGGACGAGCTGGGCTACCTCAAGGACGCCGAGCAGCGCCTGGGGTACCTGGACTGCCAGATGATGCGCGCCGCGCGCGTCATCGTGGACATCGGCATGCACCTGGGCCTGGAGATCCCCGCGGACTCGCCGTTCCACCCGGGCGAGACCTGGACGGTCGACCTGGCGCAGGAGTTCTTCGGCCTGCACAGCGGCCGTCCGGCGGACTTCGTCGAGAGCGAGCTGACCCGCTACCTGTCGATGCCGGGGCAGGCCATCGGCTACAAGCTGGGCGAACGCGCCTGGCTGCTGGGACGGGACAACGCACGAGCCGCGCACGGCGACTCCTTCGACCTGAAGGCGTGGCACATGGCGGCGCTGTCGCAGGGCTCGCTGGGGCTGGACGACCTGGTGGACGAGCTGTCCAAGCTCTGACGACGGCCCCCCGCGCACACGGAACGGGCAGCTCCGCCTCACGCGCAGCGGCCCGTCCCGTGCGGTCGGCCCGTGCGGCCCGTCCCGTGCGGCCCGTTCCCCCGCGCGTGCGGTCCGCCGTCAGCAGCCGCAGTCGTCCGAGTCGGTGGGGGCGGTCAGCGGGTCGGCCCCGGCGCGCCGCTCGCTGCCCCGCCAGGTCTCGACCTCGAAGCCCTCGCGGATCCAGTACTCGATGCCGCCGAGCATCTCCTTGACCTGGAAGCCCAGTTCGGCCAGGGCCAGGGCGGAGCGGGCGCCGCCGTTGCAGCCGGGTCCCCAGCAGTACGTCACCACGGGCAGGTTCCGGTCGAGGAGCCGCTCGGCCTGCTCGGGCACGAGGGCGGTCGGCAGGTGGACGGCTCCGGGCACGTGCGCCTGGTCCCAGGAGGGCGTGGAACGGGAGTCGACCAACTGAAAGCCGAGCTCCGCGCCCCGTTCGCGGTGGGCTTCGAAGGCGGCGGCGACATCGGACACGTCCGCGTGGAAGGCGAGGCTCGCGGCGAAGTAGGCGGCGGCCGCGGCCGGGGAGGCGGGCGGCACCCGGAGCACGGGGTTGGCGGGCGCATCGGCGGGAGCGGTCACGGCCGGGGTGTTCTGCGTCGCTGTCATGGGTCAAAAACTATGATCTGCCGATCATCATGAGAAGTGGATTTCCCCGGCCTTCGCCTTGTCCGGCCGGGGAAACTCCTGCTAGACCGGGCACATGACCGACTATTCCCCGGACGCCACCGACTGGCGGATCCTCGAAGTCCTCCAGCGGGACGGCCGGGCCAGTTTCACCGAGCTCGCCCGCGCCGTGTCGATGTCCGCGAGCGCCGTCACCGAGCGGGTCCGCCGCCTGGAGGAGGTCGGCGTCATCACGGGCTACACGGCGGTGGTGGACCCGGAGAGGCTCGGCAAGGCGATCCTGGCCCTGGTGCGGCTGCGCTACCCGCACGGCAACTACAAGCCGTTCCACGACTTCCTGGACGCCACCCCGGAGATCCTGGAGGCCCACCACGTCACCGGCGACGACTGCTTCGTGCTCAAGGTCGCCGCCCGCTCCATGTCCCACCTCGAAGAGGTCACGGGCCGGATCTCCGGGCTCGGTTCCGTCACGACGAGCGTCGTCTACTCCTCGCCGCTCCCCCGGCGCCCGCTCAGTCCCTGAGCGCCGCGGTGCGGTGGCGGACCACCGAGCCGCCGCGCTGCTTGACGATCTCCAACTGGGCCTGGACCCGGGTCCGCAGGTCGGCGACGTGGCTGACGATCCCGACGCTGCGGTCCCGTTCGCGCAGCGAGTCGAGGACGTCGAGGACCTCGTCCAGGGCCTGGTCGTCGAGGCTGCCGAAGCCCTCGTCGATGAAGAGGGTGTCCAGGCGCATGCCGCCGGCCTCGTCCGTGACCACGTCGGCCAGGCCCAGTGCCAGGGCGAGCGAGGCGAAGAAGGTCTCCCCGCCCGAGAGCGTGGCGGTGTCGCGCTCGCTGCCGGTCCAGGCGTCGACCACGTGCAGCCCGAGGCCCGAGCGGCCGCGGCCGCTCGCGCGCGCGTCGGAGTGGACCAGGGTGTAGCGGCCGCCGGACATGCGCAGCAGCCGTGCCGTCGCCGCGGCCGCGACCTGCTCCAGGCGGGCGGCCAGTACGTACGCCTCCAGGCGCATCTTGCGCTCGTTGTCGGCGGAGGTGCCCGCGGTGAGCCCGGCCATGCGGGCCACCCGTTCGTAGGCCTCCCGCAGCGGGCCCAGGGCGCGCAGTTCCCGTTCGGCCTGCCGGGAGAGCTCGTCCAGCTCCGCGCAGCGGACCCGGGCGGCGTCGTGCGCGGATCCGGCCGTACGGAGCTTCGCCGCGGCCAGGGCCGCGTAGGCCTCGGCCTCCTCCGGCCGGGCCGGGGGCCGGGCCGCCGCCTCGGCGGTGCCGCTCTCGCCCCGGCGGTCCGCGAGCATGGCCTCCTCGGCCTGCCAGGCGTCCATCCGGTGCTGGAGCGCGGTGCGTTCGTACTCGGGGAGGACCGCGTCGGCCGCGTCCTCGACGGTGTCGAAGCCCGCCTTGAAGGCGGCGTCGGCGAGCTGGTCGTCGGCCTCCTTCAGCCGGGCCGCGGTGGCCTCGGCGCGGCGCAGCGAACCGGCGGCCGCCGCGACCATCCGGACCCGGTCCTCCAGGGTGCGGGCGCGGGCCGCGACCGTGGGCGCGTCTCCCCGGACCAGCGCGAGCTCCGCTTCCAGGGAGGCCTGCTCCTGGTCCAGGGCCTCGCGCCGGGAAGCCCGGGCGGCGGCCCTGCGCTCGGCGTCGAGCCGGTCGGCGCTGCGGGCGGCGTGCTCCCGCTCGGCGCGGGCCAGGTGCTCCCGCGCGGTGTGGAGCACGGCGGCGTCCGCGTGGGCGGCCGCGTGCCGGGAGCTGAGGTCCGAGGTCAGGTCCACGAGTGCGGCGGTGGCGGCGTCCCCGGCGGCGGCCGAGGCCTCGGCGCGGGCCTCCTCCAGGGCCGCGAGACGGCGCTCGACGGCGGACCGGGCCTCCTCGGCCCGTTCGAAGGCGGCGTGGGCCGCGTCCTCGGCGGCGCGGTCGACGTGGCCGGGGGCCGGCCGGGCCGGGGCCGGGTGCTCCGCCGAGCCGCACACGGCGCAGGCCTCGCCCGCCACCAGCGCCTCGGCCAGTTCCGCGGCGATCCCGCGCAGCCGGGACTCCTTGAGCTCCAGCCAGCGCTCCCGGGCGGCGGCCGACTCCTCGCGCACGGAGAGCAGTTCGCCCTCCGCGCGCTGCGCGTCGGCGCCGAGGGCGTCCCGCCGCCGGGCCGCGTTGAGCTGCATCCGGGCCGGTTCCAGCCGGCCGGCGAGCTGTTCGGCCAGGGTGGCGGCCTGCTGGGCGCGGTCCACGCGCTCCGTCAGGGCCCTCCGGGTCTCGTCCCAGCGCTCCAGCCACTCGGCGGACTCCTGGTGCTGCTCCTCGGCGGCCCGTGCCTCCCGTTCCAGGTCGGCGCGTTCGCGGCCGATCTCGGCACTGCGCTGCTCGGATCGCCGGGCGGCGCCGAGGGCGCCGAGGTCCTCGCGCAGCCGCTGCTCGACGGAGGCCAGCTGCTCGGTGCCCGCCTCGGACAGCGGCGGCGGGAGTTCGGACCGGGCGGCCGCCTCGGCGTGGGCGGCGGCCAGGTGGGCGGCGGAGGCGGCCCCGCGCAGTTCCAGGGCGGGAGCCACCAGGGCGCCCCGCCGGGCCCGGTCCAGCAGGCCGCGCACCCGCTCCCGCTCGGGTGCCGCCTCGGCGAGCGCGGCGGCCCGGCGGGCGGTCTCGGCGTGCCGGCGCTGGAGGCGGTCGAGCTCCCGCTCGTCCTCGGCGGCGCGCCGGGCGGCGGCGTGCCGGCCCTCGACGGCGGCCAGCGCGTACTCGGTGACGGTGAGGCGCTCCCGGGCGGCGCACCGGGCGACGGCGGCCCAGGCGCGGACGGCCGCGGCGAGCCCGGGGTCGCCGGGCTGGTGCCCGGGCAGCGGCCAGTCCCGGAGGTCGGCGCTGTCCCCGGCTGCCTGGGCGAGCCGCTGGGCGGTGTGCAGCACCCGCGCGTCACCGGCCCGGACCTCGGCTTCGGCAGCCCGGCGGCGTTCCCCGAGGAGGGTCTCGACGGCGGCGAACCGGCGGGTGTCGAAGAGCCGGCCGAGGAGTCGGCCGCGGGCCGCCTCGTCGGCGCGCAGGAACCGCGCGAACTCGCCCTGCGGCAACAGCACCACCTGGCAGAACTGCTCGCGGCTCATGCCGAGCAGCTGCTCGATCTCCTCGCCGACCTCCTGGTGGGAGCGGCTGAGCGCCTCCCACCCCGCGGCGGTGTGCTCGCGCAGCCGGCTCTGCGCCTTGTCCTTGGTGGTGCCGGTGCCGCGCTTCTTCGGCCGGTCCTGTTCGGGCCTGCGGGTGATCTCCAGGCGGCGGCCGCCCGCGGTGAGTTCGAGGGTGACCTCGGTCGGGGTGCCGGTGGAGGCGTGGTCGCTGCGCAGGCTGGTGCCGGGGGCCTGGCGGGGACCGGGGACGGACCCGTAGAGCGCGTAGCAGACGGCGTCGAGGACGGAGGTCTTGCCCGCGCCGGTGGGTCCGTGGAGCAGGAAGACGCCGGCGCCGCAGAGCGCGTCGAAGTCGATCTCCTGGGGCTCGGCGAAGGGGCCGAAGGCGGTGACCTGGAGCCGGTGCAGCCTCATCGGTGGGTCTCCTGCCGGCTGTCGTTGACCCGCACGTCGTCGAAGGCGCCCTGGAGCACGGCCCGTTCGGCCTCGTCGGCCCCGCCGCCGCGCACGTGGGCGACGAAGTCCTCGGCGATCTCCTGGTCGCTGCGGCCCTTGAGCCGCTGGGCGTAGGAGGCGCCCGTCCCCTGCTCGCGGCCCTCGGGGTCGAAGCCGAGGCTGAGGGTGTGCGGGAAGCGGGCGGACAGGCGGCCCATGGGGTCGTCGGGCCGGACCGGGTCGGTGAGGACGGCCTCGACCCACGAGGCCTCGTGCACGGTGTGCGCCGGGTCCCCCAGCAGGTCGTCGAGCCGTCCGCGCAGCCGCCCCAGGGGCCGCGGCACGGGGGTGTCGATCCGTTCGGCGGCGGCGATGGCGCCCTCGGCGTCCAGCTCGATCAGCCACATGGTCTTGCGGTGGTCGGCCTCGGAGAAGGAGTAGGCGAGCGGGGAACCGGAGTAGCGGACCCGCTCGTTGATCGTCTGGCAGCCGTGGAGGTGGCCGAGCGCGGCGTAGTCCACTCCGTCGAAGACCGCGGCGGGGACGGCCTCGACCCCGCCGACGGTGATGTCGCGCTCGCTGTCGCTGGCCTGTCCGCCGGTGACGAAGGCGTGGGCCAGGACGACGGAGCGGGTTCCCGGAGGCCGGCTGGCCAGGTCGGCCCGGATCCGGTCCATGGCGGCTCCCAGCACGGCCTCGTGGCTGACCTTCCCGGCCCCGAACTGCTCCTTGACCAGGGCCGGTTCCAGGTACGGAAGGCCGTAGAGCGCGACCTCGCCGTGTACGTCGGCCAGCACCACGGGGTCGGCGCAGCCGGCCGGGTCGGTCCGGAGGTGGATGCCGGCCCGGTCGATGAGGCCCGCCCCGACCCCGAGACGGCGGGCGGAGTCGTGGTTCCCGGAGATCATCACGGTGGGCACGCCCAGCTCGGCGAGCCGGTGCAGGGCCCGGTCGAACAGGTCGACGGCCGGCAGCGGGGGCACGGCCCGGTCGTATACGTCCCCGGCGACGAGGACCGCGTCGACCTCGTGCGCACGGGCGGTCTCGACGAGGTGGTCGACGAAGGCGGCCTGCGCCCCGAGCAGGTTCACGCGGTGGAAGGCCCGGCCGAGGTGCCAGTCGGAGGTGTGCAGGAACTTCACTCGCCGGCCCCGCCGCACATACCGTCTCCCCCTGGTCGCCCCGCTCGCTGGTTCCTGAACCCCTCTACGCTAACGCGTCCCTCAGGGCGCGTACGTCTCTCCGCCGAGGGTGAGGCTCGCACTGCCCGCCGTGCTGTCGGCGAGCCAGGCCTCGAAGGCGGGCAGGTCCGCCTCGGGGAGGGCGACCTCGATCTCCACGGCGGCCCCGTACCGCAGGTCGACGACGGTGCGGCCGGTGGAGCGCAGGTCGTTCTGGGTCTTCCCGGCCCGCTGGTGGTCGACGGTGACGGTGGCCAGCCGGTAGCGGCGCCGGGTGACGGTGCCGAGCTCGTCGAGCGCCTCTCCGACGACTCCGCCGTACGCCCGGATGAGACCGCCGGCGCCGAGCTTCACCCCGCCGTAGTAGCGGGTGACGACGGCGACGGCGTAGCGCACGTCGCGCCGCATGAGCATCTGCAGCATGGGGACGCCCGCGGTGCCGCCGGGCTCGCCGTCGTCGCTGGCCTTCTGGACGCCGGCGTCGGCGCCGATGACGTAGGCGAAGCAGTTGTGCGTGGCGGTCGGGTGCTCCCTGCGGACCCGCGCGACGAAATCCTGGGCCTCGCGCTCCGTCGCGGCGGGCGCGAGCGCGCAGAGGAAGCGCGAGCGGTTGATCTCCGCCTCGTGCACGCCCTCGCGGGCCACCGTCACGTACTGGTCTGCCGTCACCGCTCCACCCTACGGGGAATCGGACATGTGTCCTTTCGGTTGATCAGGAAGGAGCCGGCGGCAGCAGGGGCGGCCGGAGCAGCAGACCACCAGGAGGCGGCGCACGTGTACGGCGATCCGGCAACCATCCGCAAGATCCTCACCGAGGTCGGTGACACCTGGGCCGTGGTCGGCCTTTCGAACAACCAGGACCGGGCGGCCTACGGGGTGGCCCGCGTCCTCCAGCGGTTCGGCAAGCGCGTGGTCCCCGTGCACCCGAAGGCGGAGACGGTGCACGGCGAGCCCGGGTACCCCTCGCTGGAGGCGATCCCCTTCGCGGTGGACGTGGTGGACGTGTTCGTGAACAGCGGGCTGGCCGGCCCGGTGGCCGACGAGGCCGTGGCCATCGGGGCCGCTGCCGTCTGGTTCCAGCTCGGGGTGATCGACGAGGCCGCCTACGAGCGCACCCGCGAGGCCGGCCTGACGATGGTCATGGACCGCTGCCCGGCCATCGAGATCCCGGCCCTGTAGCCTCGGCGGCGCCGGGCAGCAGGGCGCCGACCGGCTGGACGCCGATCAGCAGACGTCGATCAGCGGGCGCCGGGCCGGTCCGCGCGGCGCCGATGTCACCGGCGTCGGCCGTCCGGCGCGCCGGCCGTCCGGCGCTGTTCCCGTCCGGCCTACACGGCGCGCGGCTCCGGCCGCGCCCCTTCCTCCACCTCGGCCTCCGCCTCGGCCTCCGCCTCCGCCTCGGCCAGCTGTGCCAGGCCGCGCAGCTGCTCCGGGGTCATCCCGTCGGGGATCGGCACCGGGGCGGGCGTGCGCAGTGGCGGCTGCCAGCCGGTCTCCGGCTCCCAGCGGCGCACGATCCGCGCCGGCGCCCCCGCCACCACGGCGTGGTCCGGCACCTCGCCCCGTACGACCGCCCCGGCGGCCACCACGACGTTGCGGCCCAGCCGCGCGCCCGGCAGCACCACCGCGCCGGTGCCGAGCCAGCATCCCGGGCCGATCTCGACCGGTGCGCTGCGGGGCCACTGCCTGCCGACCGGCTCGTGCGGGTCGTCGTAGCTGTGGTTCGTGGAGGTGATGTAGACCCCCGGGCCGCAGAAGGTGTCGTTCCCGATGGTGATCCGGGCGTCGGCGATGACGTGGCTGTCCCGGCCGACGACCACTCCGTTGCCGAGGACCAGCATCGGCTCCGCGCCCAGGTCGAGGTCCGGCATCATCCCGGCGGTCAGGGTGACCCGCTCGCCGATGATGCAGTGGTCGCCGAGCCGGATCCAGGACTCGCCGAAGACCGTGCCCTGCGGGAAGGCGAGCCGGGTGCCGTCCCCGATCGCCCCGAAACGGAGCGGCCCCGGGGTCTGCGCGGTGACCGCGCCGGCCTGCTGCATCCAGCGCCAGCCGGTGTGGACCGCGCGGTTCGCCAGCCTGCGGCGCAGGGCCGCCAGGGAAGAGAACGTGTTCTGGTTCTTCGGCACCCGGCCACGGTAGTGGGCCCGGTGGCGGGCGTCCGGGCGGCGGGCCTGTGATCTTCACCCCATCGCGGAGGGGGCGGGCGCGTGCCCTACGGTGCCGGTAGCGCGGCAGGATCCCGGACGAGGAAGACAGAGGAAGAGCACATGACGCATCAGGCGGCCCAGGCACTCGTGGCGGGCGTGGGCGGGAAGAGCCCGTCGGTCGATCCCACCGCGTTCACCGCGCCCACCTCCGTCGTGATCGGCGACGTCACCCTGGGCGCCGGTGCGAGCGTCTGGTACTCGGCGGTGCTGCGGGCCGACTGCGGTCCGATCACGCTCGGTGCGGACAGCAACGTCCAGGACAACTGCACGGTCCACGTGGACCCCGGCTACCCGGTGTCGATCGGCGAGCGCGTCTCCATCGGGCACAACGCCGTCGTGCACGGCTGCACGGTCGAGGACGACTGCCTGATCGGCATGGGCGCGACCATCCTGAACGGCGCGGTGATCGGTGCGGGCTCGCTGGTGGCCGCCCAGGCGCTGGTCCCGCAGGGCATGGTGGTCCCGCCCGGTTCGCTGGTGGCCGGCGTGCCGGCCAAGGTGCGCCGGGAGCTGACCGGGGAGGAGCGCGAGGGCATCAGGCTCAACGCGGCGATGTACCGGGAACTGGCGGAGCAGCACCGCGCCCCGGTGCCCCCGGGAGCCTGAGGGCGCGTCCGGTTCCGGGCCCGCGGCCCGGGCCGGCGGCCCCGGCCCGGAGAAGTGGCCCCGCCCCGGGCAGGTGCCCCGGCCCGGCCCGGCGCGGCGGGTGCCTCAGTCGGCCACGGCCGCCGGGACGGGCTCGTGCCGGTCCGCACCGGCGGCGCCCGCTTCGGCAGCCGCCTTCTTCATCCGGTTGCGCACCACCAGCGTCACGGTGAGCCCGCACAGCACGGCCAGCACCAGCGCCGCCCAGGAGAACCGCTTCAGCCACGGCTCCGCGACGATGCCGACCGAGTAGATGACGGCCGTGGTGCCGCCGGCCCAGAGGATGCCGCCGAAGACGTTCGCGACCAGGAACTTCCAGTACGGCATGTGCAGCACGCCCGCCAGCGGCCCGGCGAAGATCCGCAGCAGCGCCACGAACCGCCCGAAGAAGACGGCCCACATGCCCCACTTCTCGAAAGAGCGTTCCGCTAGGGCCACCTGATCGGGTCCGAAGTGCTTGGGGAAGCGCCGCCCGAGCCGCTCCAGCAGCGGTTTGCCGCCCCTGCGCCCGATCGCGTAGCCGATCGAGTCGCCGATGATCGCGCCGGCGATCGCACAGGCGCCGAGCACGACGGGGTTGATCTCGTCGTGCTGCGAGGCCAGCAGTGCCGCGCTGACCAGCACGATCTCCCCCGGCAGCGGGATGCCCAGGCTCTCCAGCCCGATGACCAGCCCGACCAGGAGATAGATGCTGACCGCCGGAATCGTCTCCAGCCATTCCTGGATGTGCACCGGTACGTCCTCCGAGTCGTCACCGCGCGCCCCCAGTGACACGCCGAGCGGGCAGCCTACCGGCTCGCCACCACGGCCTTGGCCCGCAGTGGCAGTTCGCGCGAGGAACGGCCGACGAACACCTCGCGGCGGCCGGCGCCGAGCACCCACGCGCGGACCACCGGATCCCAGGACGACAGGGCCCGCGGATCGACGGTGACGGTGACCCGCTGCGCCGCCCCCGGAGCGAGGGTGAGCCGCCGGTAGCCGGCCAGTGCGCGGACGGGCTGGTCGAGCCGCAGTTCCGGGGACGGGCCGACGTACACCTGGGCCACCTCCGTGCCCTTGCGGCGCCCCGTGTTGCGGACGGTGAACTCCACGGTCAGGCCGCCGTGCTCGGGCCGGACGGTGAGCGTCTCGTACTGCCAGGACGTGTACGAGAGCCCGTGCCCGAACGGGAACAGCGGGGCCGCGCGCTGTGCGTCGTACCAGCGGTGGCCGACGTGCACCCCCTCGGCGTACTCCAGGCGGCCGCCCACGCCCGGGTAGCGCCGCGGGTCCCCGCCGACGGGGGTCGCCTCCTCGTGGACGGGGAAGGTCTGGGTGAGGCGGCCGCCCGGGTCCACGTCCCCGAAGAGGACGTCGGCCGTGGCGCCGGCGCCCTCCTGGCCCGGGTAGTACATCTGCAGGACCGCCCCGGTACGGGAGAGCCACGGCATGGTGGTGCCGGAGGGGGTGTTCAGCACGACGGTGGTCCGCGGATTCGCGGCGGCGACCGCCTCGATCAGCCGCTCCTGCCCGCCCGGGAGTCCCAAGGAGGTCCGGTCGCCGCCCCCGGTGGCGTCCTCGTGGGCGAACAGGACCACGCTGCGGGCGGTCCTGGCCGTCTTCACCGCTTCGGCGAGGTCCGCGGCGCGGGTCGCCCTCGTCGCGTGCCGCAGCCGGAACCGCCGGTCCTGCGCCCCGGTGGGGCTGGACACGGAGAGCCGGTGGGCGCCCGCCTTCAGGGTGAGGGTGCGGCGCCGGACGGTCAGTCCGTCGGGCGCGGCGGCGAGCAGTCCGCCGGCGGGGTGCTCGGCGACGCCCTGCCGGACGGGGAAGAGCTCCTCGCCGTCGAGGCGCACCGCCGGCCGCCGGCCGGCGTGGTGGAGGAACAGCGTCCACTCGTCGTCGGCGGCGAGCGTGAAGGTGCCCTCGTGGCTCCAGGCGGCCCCGCCGTCCACCCGCCGGTCGTCCAGATCGGCCGGGGGCGTCAGGAGCGTCGGCGGCAGCGGGCGCCCGTACGGGTCCTCGCCGAGGGCGTAGCGCACGGTGGAGCCGTTGCCGGCCCGCTGCCGGATCGCGGTGAGGGGGGCGGCGGCCGCCTCGGGGACCAGGTGGGCGCTGCCGCCTGCGCCGGTGAGGGGCACCTGGCCGGTGGGGCCGATCACCGCGATCGAGCGGGCCGCGGCGCCCGCCAGCGGCAGCGTGGCGCGCTCGTTGCGCAGCAGCACCGCCCCGGAGGTCGCGACCCGGCGGGCCGTGCGGGCTCCGGCGGCAGCGTCGCGCGCGGGCCGTGCGGCGCGGCGGGGCGCGAGCAGCCCGAACCGGTCCATGGTGCTGAGGAGGCGGTGCACCGCGAGGTCGACGGTGTCCTCGGAGACCGAGCCGCCGCGCACCGCCTCGCGCAGCGGGCGGCCGAAGTGGGTGCCGCCGGGCATCTCCATGTCGAGGCCCGCGCCGATGGCGGCGACGGTGCTGTGGACGGCGCCCCGGTCGGACAGCACCCAGCCGTCGAAGCCCCAGTTCCCGCGCAGCACTTCGTCGAGGAGCGGCCGGCTCTCGCCCGCGTGGACCCCGTTGACCTTGTTGGACGCCCCCGTCACGGCGCCCGCGCCGGCGGCCACGGCCGCCTCGAAGCCCCTCAGTTCGGTCTCGTGCAGGGTCCGCTCGGCGGCGATCACGTCGACGGTGTCGCGCCCCTTCTCCTGGTTGTCCAGGGCGAAGTGCTTGACCGCGGCGATGAGCCCCTCGTCCTGGATCCCGCGGACCACCTCGGCCACCAGGTCGGCGGTGAGCCGCGGGTCCTCGGCGAAGGTCTCGAAGTTCCGCCCGGCGTGGGGGGTGCGGATGAGGTTGGCCGTGGGCGCGAGCAGGACGTCCTGGCCCAGTGCCCGGCCCTCGCGGCCGAGGACCCTCCCGTACTCGCGGGCCAGTGCCGGGTCGAAGGCCGAGGCGAGCAGGACCGGCGCGGGCAGCGCGGTGGCCGGTCGGGCGACCGCCACTGCGGCGGAGCCGTCGGCGATCCGCAGCGCGGGGATGCCGAGCCGGGGCACACCGGGCACGTAACCGGCCTGTCCGAGGTGCGCCGGGTCCTGGGCGCCGTGGAGCAGGGCGGTCTTCTCCTCGAGCGTGAGCTGCTCCAGCAGGGTTTCCACCCGGGCGGCGCCGTTCGCCTCCGCGCCGGGCGCGGGGGCGGGCGGCGCGGAGGGGGCAGGGCGCAGCCCGGCGCCCGCCGGTACGGAGGGCGCACAGCCCGCCGCGCCGAGCACGGCGCCCGCTCCCGCGAGCAGCCGGATCGCGGAACGTCTGGACACGGCCTGGCTCATGGGCGCTCCCTGCGGCGGCGGGGGGGGGGGGGGGGGCGCCCCCCGCGCCCCCCCCCCCCCCCCCCGGGGGCGGGCGCCCCCCCCCCCCCCCCCCCCCGCCCCCCCCCCCCCCGCGGGGGGGCCCGGG
>NZ_JBHXSC010000070.1:0-39364 GCF_042716505.1 Streptomyces sp. NPDC058674 | reverse complement strand
GTACCGGGCGGGCCGCCACGCAGAACGACCCCCGTCCCTCCACGCGGAGGGACGGGGGTCGCTGCACACTGCCGCCGGCCGGGAGGCCGGGCGGCTGGCGATCGGGGCGGTGATCGGGGCGGCCGGGCCGGTCCGGGCGGCCAAGGCGGCCGGCCGGGAAGACCGGTCGGACCGGCCGTACCGGTCAGACCTTGAGGGCCTTGATCGCGGTGGGGGCGTGGCCGGGCTCGGTCGCGAGCTCCTCGAACTCGGTGACGTCGCTCATGTCGACCGTCTTGCTCATCGAGATGTTGGTGATCCGCTCCAGGATCGCCTCGACGACGACCGGGACCTGGAACTCCTGGGCCAGCTTCTTGGCCTGCTCGAAGGCGGCGCCCAGCTCGTCCGGGTCGGTGACGCGGATGGCCTTGACGCCCAGGCCCTCGGCGACCTTGACGTGGTCGACGCCGTAGACGCCGAGCTCCGGGGTGTTGATGTTCTCGAATTCGAGGTTGACCTCGAAGTTGATGCCGAGGCCGCCCTGCGCCTGGCGGATCAGGCCCAGGTAGGCGTTGTTCACCAGGACGTGGACGTAGGGGACCTTGTGCTGCGCGGCGACCGCGAGCTCCTCGATCATGAACTGGAAGTCGTAGTCGCCCGAGAGCGCGACGATCGGGGTCTCCGGGTCCGCGGTGGCGGCGCCGATCGCGGCGGGGATGGTCCAGCCGAGGGGGCCGGCCTGGCCGCAGTTGATCCAGTTGCGCGGGCGGTACACGTGCAGCATCTGCGCGCCGGCGATCTGGGAGAGGCCGATGGTGGTGACGTAGCGCGTCTCCGGGCCGAAGGCCTTGTTCATCTCCTCGTACACGCGCTGCGGCTTCATCGGGATGTTGTCGAAGTGCGTGCGGCGCTGCAGGGTCGCCTTGCGCTCCTGGGCGGAGGCCGCCCAGGCACCGAAGTCGGGCAGCCTGCCCTCGGCCTTGAGCTCCTTGGCGATCTCGATGAAGAGTTCCAGGGCGGCCTTCGCGTCGGAGGCGATGCCGAAGTCCGGGGCGAAGATCTTGCCGATCTGGGTCGGCTCGATGTCGACGTGGACGAAGCGGCGGCCCTTGGTGTAGGCGTCCAGGTTGTAACCGGTGTGGCGGTTGGCCCAGCGGTTGCCGATGCCGAGGACGAAGTCCGACTCCAGGAACGTCGCGTTGCCGTAGCGGTGCGAGGTCTGGACGCCGACCATGCCGGCGCTCAGCTCGTGGTCGTCCGGGATGGTGCCCCAGCCCATGAGGGTGGAGATGACCGGGACACCGGTCAGCTCGGCGAACTCGACCAGCAGGTCACAGGCGTCGGCGTTGATGATGCCGCCGCCGGAGACGATCAGCGGGCGCTCGGACTCCAGCAGGAACTGCAGGGCCTTGGCGGCCTGGGCGCGGGTGGCGCTCGGCTTGTAGACCGGCAGCGGCGCGTAGGTCTCCGGGTCGAACTCGATCTCGGTCAGCTGGACGTCGATCGGGAGGTCGATCAGGACCGGGCCCGGACGGCCGGAGCGCATCAGGTGGAAGGCCTCCTGGAACACGCCCGGGACCTGGGCGGCCTCCAGGACGGTGGTGGCCTTCTTGGTGACCGGCTTGGCGATCGAGGCGATGTCGACCGCCTGGAAGTCCTCCTTGTGGAGCTTGGCGACCGGAGCCTGACCGGTGATGCACAGGATCGGGATCGAGTCCGCGATCGCGGAGTACAGGCCGGTGATCATGTCCGTGCCGGCCGGGCCCGAGGTGCCGATGCAGACACCGATGTTGCCCGCCTTGGCACGCGTGTAGCCCTCGGCCATGTGCGAAGCGCCCTCGACGTGTCGGGCCAGCGTGTGCTTGACGCCGCCCACGTTCTTGAGCTCGCGGTAGAACGGGTTGATCGCAGCACCGGGGACACCGAACGCTTGTTCGACACCCTCGAGCTTGAGGATCTCCACTGCAGCGGCGGCGGCTGTCATACGAGGCATCGACTTCTCCTGCGGGTCTGGCGGTCAGGCTTTTCCGTAATGCGGAAGTTTTGTTCTGCTATACGGAACAAGCTAAGTGGCGGCTCCCCACACGTCAAGGCGGTCCGGCACCCCGGAAGCCACCAAAAGCCGCCTCCCGCTCGGTGTGTTGCACAAAAGGCGGGATCATCGAGGGCAATCCGCGGGCACTGCCGCCCTCGCGGTCGCGGGTGGTGGAGCATGGACCCACGCACAGCGACGGAGGGGGTCGAGGCCGTATGACGGAAGCGGTACCGGTGCGCTGCCCCGCGTGCCTGCGCGAGAACGGATACACCGCCCCGGTCTTCCCCTGCGCGTGCGGGAGCCCCGTCGTCCCGCCCCTGGACCTGACGACGCCGCCCCGTCCGCTGATCCGGCGCACCTGGTCGGACAGCTGGGTGGCGGTGCGGTGCGCGGCCTGCGGGCGGGAGGGCGAGTGGCCGCGGCCCGAGCTGGGGTGTGCCTCGTGCGGCACGGTGGTCCGGCTCGCGGTGCATCCGCCGGGTGACGGCTCGGCCCGGCCCGCTCCGGGTGACGGCTCGGCCCGGCCCGCGGGCGGCCGGGCCCGTACCGGCACGCCGGCCCCGGACGCCCGGCGGCCTCCGCGCCGGGCCGCCCCGCACCCGGCGCACGTACCGCCGCCGCCGAGCGCCCCTGCGCCGAGGCCCGCCTTCCGACCGGTGACCATCCGCACCGCCCGCGACGCGGTGGCCACGGCGGCCCTGTACCTGCGCTGGCTCGGCTTCCAGGACGTGCGGCAGCCCGACGGGCGCGCGGCGCCCTCGGCCCCGGCGGACCTACGGGCTCCCGGGCTGGTGGCGCAGGTGGACCCGACCACCGCGCCGGTCGGCCTGCGGGCGGTGGAGTGCGTGTGGCTGAACGGACTCACAGCGTCCGCGACCGGCGTCTACTTCGCGCTCGCCGGATACACGCAGGACGCCCGTTCCCGCGCGGACGACCTGGGGATACCGCTCTTCATCATGGACCTGACCGGGATGCCGCAGCCGGTCAACGACCCGGCGGACGAGCTCGTCGCGGCGGGGGCCTAGGCTCGCAGGCGTCACCTGCTACGCGTCTGCCGCCGAGGAGAGCCCGATGAGCCTGTACGACATTCCGCTGACCACCCTGTCCGACGAGCCCACCAGTCTCGCCGCCCACAAGGGCAAGGCGATCCTGCTGGTGAACACCGCCTCGCAGTGCGGGCTCACCCCCCAGTACTCGGGGCTGGCCCGCCTGCAGTTCGCGTACGAGGCCAAGGGCTTCACCGTCATCGGCGTGCCCTGCAACCAGTTCGGCGAGCAGGAGCCCGGCAACGCCGAGGACATCCAGACCTTCTGCGCCGCCGGTTTCGGCGTCACCTTCCCGATGCTGGAGAAGACCGAGGTCAACGGCGAGAACCGGCACCCTCTCTACCAGGAGCTGGTGAAGACCCCCGACGCGGCCGGCGAGGCCGGGGACATCCAGTGGAACTTCGAGAAGTTCCTGATCTCCCCGGCCGGCGAGGTCGTGGCCCGCTTCCGCCCGCGCACCGAGCCCGAGGCCCCCGAGGTCGTGGCCGCGATCGAGGCGCAGCTGCCCGCGTAAGGGCGCGCCCGCCCGCCCGTACGGGGCCCCGTACAGGCCCTGTACGGGCGGGCGGGCGCGACCGGTCAGCCCGGCGCAGGTCAGGGCCAGAGGTCAGGTCAGGTCGGCCTCGTCGTACTCCCCCGCCGAGCCGGCCGCCGTCAGCTCCCGCAGCTCCACCCGGCGGATCTTGCCGGAGACCGTCTTCGGGAGTTCGCCGAATTCGATCCGGCGGATCCTCTTGTACGGGGACAGCACGGCGCGGGAGTGCTCGAACAGCGCCCGCGCCGTCTCCGGTCCGGGCTCCCAGCCCGCGGCGAGGGTGACGTACGCCTTCGGCACGGCGAGGCGCAGGGCGTCCGGGGCCGGGACGACGGCGGCCTCGGCCACGGCCTCGTGTTCCAGCAGGGCGCTCTCCAGCTCGAACGGGCTGATCTTGTAGTCGGATGCCTTGAAGACGTCGTCGGAGCGCCCGATGTAGGTGAGGTACCCGTCGGCGTCGCGCGCGGCGATGTCACCGGTGCGGTAGAGCCCGTCGGCCATCGCCTCGGCGGTCCGTTCGGGATCGTCGCGGTAGCCGGTCGTCACGCCGGCGGGCCGGGTCCGCAGGTCCACGCAGAGCTCGCCCTCGTCCGGGGACTCCTTGCCGGTGAGCGGGTCCAGCAGGACGATCCCGTAGCCGGGCGCCGGGCGGCCCATGGAGCCGGGCTTGACCGGGGACCCGGGGAAGTTGCCGACCTGGAGGGTGGTCTCGGTCTGGCCGAACCCGTCGCGGATGGTGACGCCCCACGCCTCGCGGACCTTGTCGATGACCTCGGGATTGAGCGGTTCGCCGGCGGCGACGGCCTCGCGCGGGGGCGTGGCCAGCCTGGTGAGGTCGGACTGGATCAGCATCCGCCACACGGTGGGCGGGGCGCAGAAGGTGGTCACAGCGTGCCGGTCCATCTCGTCCATCAGCCGCTCCGCGTCGAAGCGCGCGTAATTGAGGACGAAGACGGTCGCGCCGGCGTTCCAGGGGGCGAAGAGGTTGGACCAGGCGTGTTTGGCCCAGCCGGGCGAGGCGATGTTGAGGTGGACGTCGCCGGGGCGCAGGCCGAGCCAGTACATGGTGGAGAGGTGCCCGATGGGGTACGAGGCGTGCGTGTGCTCCACGAGCTTGGGCCGGGCGGTGGTGCCGGAGGTGAAGTACAGCATCAGCGGGTCGGTGGCGAGGGTCTCGCCGTCGGGGGTGAAGACGCCCTCCCGGCCGGCCGTGTCCGCGAGGCGGTGCCAGCCGGCGGGGACGTCCGGGCCGGCGGCGATCCGGGTGTACGCGCCGGGCACCGCGTCGAACTTGGCGGTGTCCCCGGTGCGCGTGATGACGTGCCGTACGCCGCCGCGCTCGATGCGGTCGCGCAGGTCGGCGGAGCCGAGCAGCGGGGTGGCGGGGATGACCACGGCACGCAGCTTCATCGCGCCGAGCACGACCTCCCACAGCTCGCGCTGGTTGCCGAGCATGACGAGGAGCCGGTCGCCGGCGGCGACGCCCTGCTCGCGCAGCCAGGTGGCGGCGGCGTCGGACCGCGCGGACAGTTCGGCGAAGGAGAGGCTCTCGCAGGTGCCGTCCTCCTCGACGATCCGCAGGGCGGTGGCGTCGTTGCCGGCGGCGATGTGGTCGAACCAGTCCAGCGCCCAGTTGAAGTGCCGGGGCCGGGGCCAGGTGAATCCGGAGCGGGCGGCTTCGTAGTCCCCCCGGCGGTCGAGCAGGAAGTCCCGCGCGGCCAGGAACTGGGCAGTGGCGCTGTTCTGCGTACGGTCGGTCGTCATGGCAGGCATCGTGCCGCGTTCGGTGTACGGACCACCAGAGCGGCGTCAGCCGTGGATTGACCCGAAGCGCACGCGGCCCCTGCCGCCGCTGCCTTCCCCGTTCCCTTCGCCGTCCTCCTCCCCCATCCCGGTGACCAGCAGTTCCGCCTCGGCGACGATCTCCTGTTTGTCCGCGGCGGAGGCCCTATCGAAGAGCTCGACGGTGACGAGGTCCCCGTCCTTCTTCCACAGGCCCGCGACGAAACCGTCGACGAGCAGGGTGCGGTGGGCCTGGTTCGCGGTCCAGGTGCGTCCCTTGAGTTCGGGGGCGACGACGCGGGTGCGGTCGGCGTGCGAGAGCAGGAGGTTGTCGAACTCCGGGAGGAAGCGGGGCGGCGCCGGGGTGTCCGGGTCGGGACGGGGCGCGTCGGGCAGGTCGAACAGCTCCACGCCGTTCCCGTCCCGGAAGACGGCCAGGCCGGGCCGCAGCCGCTCGAAGGCCTCCTTCAGCCGGGTGAGCCCCGCCCAGAGCTGCATGTCCTTGACGGAGGCGGGTCCGAAGGCGGCGAGGTAGCGCAGTACGACGTCGTCCACGGGCTGCGCCGGCCGGGCGGGCTCGCCGAGCCAGCTCTCCACAGTGGTCAGCCGGACCTGGCCGCTGCGGCCCCACACCCCGCGCGGGGTGACCTGGACCAGCGGCAGCAGGCAGCGCGCGGCGACGGACAACGACTGGGGGTCCGCTTCGGGCCACTGCTCCAGCAGGTCCCCGCGGATCTCCCCCATGGTGCGCGGCTCCGCCTCGACGAAGGCGCGGGCCCGCTCGGCGAGCCGCTCCGGGTCCACTCCGGCCAGCCCCTTGCGGAACTGGTTGACCTCCCGGTCGCGGGCGGGCTGGACGAGCGGGCGCAGTGCCAGGGCGTCCTGCGCGGTGTGCGTGTGGATGGTGGAGCGCAGGGTGACCATGCGGACGACTTCCCGCGCCTCCATCGCCCCGGCCAGCTCGGCGGGGCGGAAGCCGGCGAGGCGGGCGTGGAGCTGGAAGTAGGGCGGCTTCACGTTCTGCGCCTGGAGCCCGACGAGGTGGGCCACGGCGTCGGTCGCGGACATCTCGGCGCGGCGCAGCAGCAGTTGGCGGGCGAGGGTGGCGCGGTTCAGCGCGCGGGTGCCGAGTACGGGGTGCGTCGTCCTGGAGGCCATACCGACAAGCTAGCCCCCGTTGCGGACATCTTCTGTCCGCGAACACGGCGCAGTCGGGGGCGGGCGGCGGGAGCGTACCGGGGGCGGCGCGGGGCGCCGGTGGGGCGGGGGCCAGGGGGGCGGGGAGCCGGTGGCGCGGGGCCGGGAGCCGGCGGCGCGGGGAACCGGACGCGCCACGTCAGACCCGCATCCACCGACGTGAAAGAAAGCAGATGTCCCCTTGACCCGTATATCCTGCCCCTTGCCCGTAAACACGCGTTCGACCGGGAGCTGACCTGCGATGCCGGAGCGCCCAGAACACCGCCCGCCGCCGTCCGCCGGCAAGCGCGCCGGCAAGCTCACCGGCTGGCGCCGGCCGGTCTCCCCGCCCTCCGCTCCCCCGGCGGACTCTCCGACGGCCCCCCGGCCCGCGCCGCCGGCCCCGCAGCCCGCGGAGCACCGTAGCGTGATCGACTCGGCGGTCTACCGCGACGGCATCCGGATCGCCTCCCCCGCGACCCTGGCCGACACCTTCCGACAGCTGCGCGAACAGCCCGACGGAATGGCCTGGATCGGCCTGCACCGCCCGACGGAGATGGAACTGCACTCTCTGGCGACTGAGTTCAACCTCCACGAGCTCGCCGTCGAGGACGCCCTGGAAGCCCACCAGCGCCCCAAGCTGGAGCGCTACGGCGACACCCTCTTCGTCGTCCTGCGCGCGGCCCGCTACCTCGACGCCCTGGAGGAGGTCGATTTCGGCGAGCTCCACGTCTTCGTGGGCCCGGACTTCCTGATCACGGTGCGCCACGGCGGCGCCCCCGACCTCTCCAACGTCCGCCACCGCATGGAGGAGTCCCCGGAACTGCTCTCCCTGGGCCCGGAGGCGGCCCTGTACGCGATCCTCGACGCGGTGGTCGACGGCTACGCCCCGGTCGTGGCGGGCGTCCAGACGGACATCGACGAAATCGAGACGGAGGTCTTCCGCGGCGACCCCGCGGTCTCCCGCCGCATCTACGAACTCTCCCGCGAAATGGTGGAGTTCCAACGCGCGACCCGCCCCCTGGTCGGCATGCTCCACAACCTGATGGCGGGCTTCGCGAAGTACGGCACGGACGAGGAACTCCAGCGCTACCTCCGCGACGTGGCGGACCACGTGACCCACACCAGCGAACGCGTCGACGGCTTCCGCCAGGCGCTGACCGAGATCCTCACGGTGAACGCCACCCTGGTGTCCCAACAACAGAACGCCGAGATGCGCGCCTTGGCGGAGGCGGGCTTCGAACAGAACGAGGAGATCAAGAAGATCTCCTCGTGGGCTGCCATCCTCTTCGCCCCCACCCTGGTCGGCACCATCTACGGCATGAACTTCGAGACCATGCCGGAACTGAAGTGGACAGCCGGCTACCCCTTCGCGATCCTGCTGATGGCGGTGGTGTGCGTCAGTTTGTACGTAATTTTTAAGCGGCGGGACTGGCTCTGAACTCCTCACATCCCGCTCAGCTCTCCCTCGATTTACTCTCGCATCACTCACAGATCGGCCAAGAAGCGCCCCTGGGGAGTCCTTGGGGAGGATAGATGCGGGTGATCTCCTCGCCCTGGCCCCAAAGGGGCGTCTGACCTGGACTTTCGAGGTTCCAAGGACGCTGGGGAGAATCTGGGGAGAAGTGGAGCCGCTAACCGCTCCTCATGCCTGCGCCATCAAGCCCGTCCGCCGGCCGGTCCGAGCCCGGTCCGAGCGAAGGGTGGCACCCCGACCGGCCCGGTCCCCCTCCGGTCGTCGCGGAGGTCGGTCGGTCAGCTCGTCGCCCGTACCGCGTCCCTGATCAGGTCGGCGACCCGTGTGGGCTCGGACAGGACGACGGCGTGGGAGGCGTCCGGGAGTTCGACGACGACAGCTCCGGCCCGTGCGGCGCCGAAGCGCTGGACCTCGGGGCTGATCGTGCGGTCCGCCCCGGCCACCAGGGCCCAGGACGGTTTGGTCTGCCACGCCGCCGCGGACGCGGTCTCGGTGAAGGCGGTCGTGGCGAGCGGGCGTTGGGCCGCTGCCAAGACGGCGGCGACATCCTCGGGCACGTCCGCCGCGAACACGGAGGGAAAGGCCGTCTCCTCGATGGTGACCTCGACCCCGGAGTCGCCGTCGAGGAGCGGGTAGGTCCACTCCTTCAGGCTGCCCGTCAGCGGGGACTTGGGGAAGCTCCCTTGGAGCTGGCCGAGGCTCTCGCCCTCGTGGGGCACGTAGGCGGCCACGTAGACGAGCGCGACGACGTTCTCCGCGGCGCCGGCCACGGTGATCAGCGCACCGCCGTAGGAGTGGCCGACGAGTACGGCCGGGCCGTCGACCTGCGCGAGGACGGAGGTGAGGTAGGCGGCGTCCGACGTCAGCCCCCGCAGCGGGTTCGACGGAGCGATTACCGGGATACCGCTGCTCCGCAGTTCCGAGATGACGCCTATCCAGCCTGTCGCGTCGGCGAAGGCGCCGTGCACGAGGACGACGGTGGGGTTGGGCATGCGAGTTCTCTTCTCGGTGTCGGGCCATGGGTGGGGCGTCGTCACGACGGTCAAGGCGCGGCCCGGAATTCGGCAAGAGGTCCGTGCGACTGTTTCTCACGGTAGAGCCGTGGAAGTGGCACCTCTTGTACGTGCGCGCATCCGCGCTGTCATGACGGCGCACACGCACCTCAGCGCCTTCGCTCGTCCTGGGCGCCGGCAGTCGTCGATGCGAAGGCCGAGGTCGCCAGAGCCTGCCATTCGCTGGGGCTCATGCCGTAAGCCCCGCGGAACGTGCGGCTGAAGTGCGAGGGGCTGCTGAAGCCCCAGCGGTGTGCCACCGCGGCCATGGTGATCCTCCGGTTGGAGCGGCCCAGCTCGAGCCGGCAGAACTCGAGCCTGCGCTGCCGCACCCATTGGCTCACCGTGCTGCCATCGTTCTGGAAGAGCTTCTGGAGGTACCGGACGGAGATGTGGTGGGCGCGCGCGATCGACTCCGGTGAGAGGTCCGGGTCCATCAGATGTTCTTCGATGTAGCCGTGGATGCGGGACAGCATCTCGCTGCCGGCCCCGGACGCGTCGTCGGCCTCATCCGTCGCGTCCACTTCGAGGAGCTCCATGACCAGGACGGAGAGGAGATGTACGGCTGTCCGGGCACGCCGGTCCCCGATGGTCGACTGGCGGAACTCCGCCTTGGCGGCGAGCGCGGTCAGGAAGTCGGACGCCAGCGCCCCGATCCCCTCCCCGCCCCGTACGGGTACGCCGAGCACCTGGTTCAGTTCCGGCTCCGTGACGCCCAGATAGCACCGGGGCACCCGGAAGAAGATCATCTGGCAGTCTTCTCCGAACTGCAGCAGATGCCGTCGGGCCGGGTCGCAGAAGACCAGGTCGTTCGGCTCCAACAGGGTCTTGGCACGCTCGTGGACGACGGTGACGGGCCCACGGACATGTACGCCGAGGTAGACGTGGGTCCGGACGTTCGTCTCCGGCATCTCGGAAAGCATCTGGACCAGCCACCCCGAGCGGGGTGAGGGCGAGGCCGGATCGGGCGCTTGCCGGGGCACCCGTTCGGGCGCACGAGACATCAGTGTGAGGGTCATGGGAACTCCTGGCCGTAGGTGCGTGCGGGCAGAGGGCGGATTCACACCCCGTTCGCCGGCTCCTCGGCCAGGAACTTCTCCACCACGGCATTGAAGGCCGGCGGGTTCTCCAGGAAGGGGAAGTGCGAGCTCGCCACGTCGGAGGCGAAGACGTGCAGGCGTGCACCGGGAATCCGCTCGGCGACGAAGCGCTGCGAATCGGGGTGCACATGGCTTCCCTCACAGCCGATCACCAGGGTCGGCACATCGATCCGGGGAAGCACGTCGCGCCAGTCCTGCGCGCAGTGGTCGAACAGCAGTGGTACGCCCGCGTAGGCGGGTGTCGACCGGATCTCCTCGCCGATGAAGGCCAGCACCTCGGGATCGGGCTCGCCGGAGAACATGCCGCGCACGAAGTCGGCGCGGACCGTGTCGCCCTCCGGCCCCGCAAGGGCCGCACCCAGGTACAACAGCCCCGACACGTCGAAGATGGCACCGGAGTCCCGCTGTTCCCGCTCGGTCATCCAGGGCACGGCGGCGACCGCGGCGGGCTGGTCGACGGCGACGAAGCGCCGGATCCGTCCGGTCCCGTACTGGTCGATGAAGCTCCACCACACCGAGACACCCATGGACCAGCCCAGTGCGTCGAAATGGTCAAGACCGAGATGGTCGACGAGTTCGAGCACGTCGCGGGAGAGCCGGGCGATGCGGTAGCCGTGACGCGGTTTGCCGGACTTCCCATGGCCGCGTAGGTCGACGGTGACGACGCGACGGCCGGGCGCCAACCCCTCGATCTGGTGGCGGAACATCGCCTGCGTCTGCCCCCAGCCGTGCAGCATCACCAGCGGGATGCCCTCGCCGCCGGTGTCCTGGTACGCGAGCCGTGCGCCGTCCGTCGTGATCAGTTCCTTCATGACCTCTCCCCTGGTCAGAGGCGGTACGTCGTTCCCGCCCGTCCCGAACATCATCGAATGGGGCCCGCCGCCCGCACCACCGCGAGCTGTAGGAATCGGGCCGTGGATCCTCCTCGCTTTGTCGAAGCACGTCCGTGCTCAGAGGGGCCGTGGTCAGACGGCCCCGTCGCCGCCCGGGGCGAGGAGTTCCTCGATCCTGAGGCCGAGGTGCAGAGTGAGCCGGTGGGCGCCGTCGTCGAGGTCGAGTCCGGAGATCTCCTGAATCTGGCGCAGTCGGTAGTAGAGCGAGGTGCGGTGGATTCCCAGCGTGTCCGCGGTCCGGGGAATCGATCCCGCGTGTTCGAGGAAGCAGCGCAGGGTGTCCCGCAGCCGGTCGCCGCCATGAGTGTCGCTCAGGGTACGGAGCGGCTTCGGGACCAAAGACGCGTTCAGGGCGTGCTCGGGAAGCTGGAGCAGCACCGCGAGCTCCCCGAGCAGCTCCCAGTCACCGGCGCTCTTCAGGGTGGGCAGTCGGCGTGCCGCGCGTGCCGCCACGAGCGCCTGCTCGTACGACGTCCATGCGCCGTCCAGGCTGGGGTGCCGGCCGCCGACGCCGAGCACGGGGTCCGCCGACGGGCCCAGGAAGGTGCGGAGTTCGTCCAGGATGCGAGCGGACTGTGCGGTGACCTCGTCCTGGCCGGGTGGGCGGTCGCGCAGCTGGAGCAGTGTCGCCCGCTCCTTGCCGATCGCGATGAGGCCCTGGGGCGAGCGTGTCTGCCGGACCCCCTCCAGCGCCCCCCACAGGGCCGCCTCGGACTGCCCCACGAGCTCGGTCGCGCAGCTCAGCTGGACGACGGTGACCAGGACGTGCTCGGCTCCTCCGAGCAGTCCGAGTTCCTTGCCTCGCCGCCGTGCGGTGGTACGGGCGGCGACGTCGGTGCCGACGAGTTCGAGGACGAGGTCGCGCTCGTCGGCCTTCCGGGTGTCGGTGGCGATGTGCTCTCCGTGCATCTGCGCGGCCATGGCGTCCGCGGCCCGGGCGATGGCACGTGTCTCGTGCTCCGGGAGCGTCTTCTCGGGCACGACCACCAGGAGCAGTCCGTGGAGATGCCCGCGCTCGCGCAGGGGCACGACGTAACGGGGCAGCAGTCCGAGATCGTCACGGCCATCGATGAATCCGGCTCGGGACCACTGGGTCACGCCTTGGGCGAGGACATAGCGGATGGTCGCGTTGTCGGCGCGGCCCTGCAACAGGGTGCCGATGCGGACCGGGTCCTCGTCGCCGAAGTGGCGGCTCGTGCAGACCATGCGGACCAGCGGGTCGTCGACGGCGACGGACCGGCCGAGCCGCTCCGCGAGCTCGTCGACAAGCGCCTGGAGCTCGGGGCTGCCGGGGCGGGCTCGCTGGAGCCTGACGGTCATGCGCTGTTCCTCTCTCGACCAACTGTCCCCGCGAACTTCTCCAGTCCGCGGCTCTTGATCATTCTGAGGAAGCGACGGCGTCGGCACATCACACGAATCGTCCATTGCCATGAGGCCCACACGGGATACGAAGCGGCTACTCTCCGCTGTCGCGGTCCATCACCAGCCGGGTCAGCTCCCCGCGCGAGGTGACGTCCAGCTTGGTGAAGGCCCGGCGCAGGTGCGAACTCACCGTGTGCGGCGAGAGGGAGAGGTGCTCGGCCACCTGTTGGTTGGTCAGCCCTCGGGCCACGAGCCGGACCACCCGTATCTCCGCGGCCGTCAGCTCGGGCCATGCACCGGAGAGTCCGGGCATCGAGGGCCGGCGGCGGACACCAGCGGCCCGCAGGCGCCGGCGGACGCGTGCGACGTCCCGCTCGGCGCCCGCTCGCGCGTAGAGCGTGAGGGCCGTGTCGAAGTACGGCACCGCTTCGGACGTGCGGGTGGCCGCCAGCTTGCGTCCGGCGTCCTCCAGTGCCGAGGCCCGGGCCAACGGCCGAGGGCAGTCCTCGTACAGCCGGACGGCGCGTACGAGAGGGGCGAGGTCGTTGTCGAGGAGCCCCCGGGCGTGCGCGGCGGTGGCGGCGAGGAACGGGAGGTCGGGGTTGAGCACGGCCAGTCGCTCGGCCAGGGCCACTGCCTGCGCGGCCCGTTCGTGTGCGCCGGCACGCAGCGCCAGGCGGACGAGGACCGGGGCGTCGGCGGGGTCGACCAAGCCGGCGTAGGCCGGCCGGTCCGCGGCGGGCGACGTCATCACCTCGTCGAGTTCGGCCATGGCGCGGTCGGGCCGGCCTTCGAAGTCGGCCATCAGTGCCAGCATCCAGGAGCCGAAGTGCCGGACGACGGGTGCGCCGTCGCTCCGCATGCGCCTCGCCTCCGCCGCGTACGCTCGTGCGGTCTGCTGGTCGTCGGTGTGGAGGGCGACGCGCATCATCACGTACCGGAGCGTGACGTCGGCGAGGTTGCCCGGGGCGAGATCGTCGGTCGTCGCGGACGCGGCCTCGGCGTCGGCCCGGGCGTCCGTCAGCCGTCCGGCCTCCAGAAGAATGCGGGAACGGGTCATGAGCCACATACCGGTGGCCGCCGTCCGGCCCTGCTCCCTGGTGATCCGGATGCCCTCCTCCGCGGCGGCGAGCGCCTCCGCGGAGCGTCCGGTGGTGTTCGACAGGAGAGCGTGCCACAAGGCCTCCGGAACCCACAGCGACGTGCTGACGCCCAGAGCGTCGGCCAGCGCGACGGACCGCTCCGCCTGCCGGAACGCCTCGGTCAGGTCCATGCGGTGGAAACTCACGGCCGAGCGGACCGTCGTCAGCGTGGCCTCGGCGGAACGGTCCCCCGCTGCCGCTGCGGTCTCCCACGCCTCCGCGGCGACCTGCTCGGCCGCAGAGTGCTCGCCCGACATCGACAGGCCGACAGCGAGCATGGCGAGCAGCCGCCCCCTCACGTCGACGGGAATCCCGGGCAGTGCCGCCCCGGCGCGTGCCTGCCGGACCGCCTCGGAGAAGTCGAACGGTACGGCGAGGCGTGCCAGGGCAAGGCGTATGCGCGCCTCGTCCTCAGGTCCGAGACCGCCGGTAGCCAGGGCGGAGGCTCCCAGCTCACGTGCCTGGGCGGCCCGGCCCGTCTGCCAGAGCAGCGGGATCGTCTCGGCGATGACCCTCGGCCGCTCCGGAGCGTCCGCCGTGGTGAGTTCCAGGGCCTTGAGGCTGCGTTCCGCGGCGGGTCCGGGAGCGGTGGCCGCGAGTTCCGCCGCGGCGGTGCGCAGCCGGTCGGCCTCCGCCGCGTCTCCTGGTCCCGCTTTCCCGGCCTCCGCCGCACCTGCCGACGGCGCCGCCCTCCCGGCCGAAGGCCCGAGACGCTCGGCCGGGGAGGCCGCGTTCCCCGGCGGCAACTCGGCGGCTTGATCACGCAGGGCCTGACGCAGGGGCAGGGGGAGGCCGGCTTCGACCGCCTCGCGGATCAGGTCGTGGCGGAAGGCGAGGCGATCGCCGCTTTCGATGAACAGATCGGCGTCGAGGGATTCCCGTACCGCTGTGATGAGCGCCGCCGAGGACCTGCCGAGCAGTTCGGCCAGCAGCGCGACGGTGACCGGGGCGCCCACGGCGGCCGCCGTCTGCACCAGCTCCCGTGCCTCGCCGGACAGCTGGTCGAGGCGGCGCACGACAGAGGGGAGTGCCCGCGGGGCGGGTGGTCCGGCCGACAGCCTGGCCGTGCCGTTCTCGATCGTCACTGCCTCCCGCAGCGAGCCGAGCAGCTCGACCAGCAGCTGCGGGACTCCTTCGGCGCGGCGGGCGACGCGGAGGACGTCCGGGCCGGGAGCGGCGCCGAGGACGTCCTCGGTGATCCGTGTGGTCGCCTGGTCGTCCAGCGCTCCCAGCACCAGCTCGTGTGCGCCTGCCCGCCGGATCCGGTCCAGGGCCGTGCGCACTCCCGACGGCACGCTGCCGCCGCGCACGGCGACCAGCCACAGGATGGCGTGCGACGAGAGTCCGGCCGCGAGGGTGTTGAAGGTGAGAAGGGTCAGGTCGTCGCACCACTGGAGGTCGTCGAGGACGACGAGCAGGGGGCCGTTTCGAGCCGTCTCCCGCAGGCGGTCCCCCAGTTCCTGGAGCAGCCAGAAGCGCTGGCCGGGCGTCGTGGCGAGGTCCCTGAGACGGACGGCGCCCGACAGCGGTTCCTCGCCGGAGAGCAGACCGTCGAGGAGCGGGCCGAGCGGCACGAACTGTTCGTCGGGGTCCGCCGCTCCCTCGAACACCCTCGTTCCGCGCCGCCTCGCGGCTGCCGCGGACTCCGCGAGGATCCTGGACCTGCCGATGCCGACGGAGCCTTCGACGCGGATGATCCCGCCTTCGCCCCGGTCGAGCGCGTCGAGCCGCGCCTCGATGAACGCCAGTTCGGCGTCCCTGCCGCGCAGCGGCGTCCGTGCACCCTCGAGTGCCTCGGGCACGGTCCTTGTGGTCACTCGGTTCACGCTCATACGGCGGAACAGTATGAACCATGTGAACCACCCCGCCGCTGCCCGGCCCCGGGCCCGTCTCAGTCGAAGCGCAGGTCGGCGAGTTGCCGTTCGAGGACGGTGACGTCGTCCTCGGGCTCTTCACCGACCGGGCGCGCCGCCATGAGCGCGGCGAGCTCGACGCCCGCCCGGCGGACGCGGCCGGGCAGGCCGTCGGTGTACTCGTCTCCCCCCGAGCCCCAGTCCTCGGAGGCCGCGAACACGGCGGTGGGGACGACGACGGCCCGGAGATAGGCGAAGAGCGGGCGCACGGCGTGCTCAAGGACCAGGGAGTGGCGGGCGGTACCGCCCGTCGCGGCGATCAGGACCGGCTTCCCGGAGAGGGCGTCCGGATCGATCACGTCGAAGAAGGACTTGAAGAGACCGCTGTAGGAAGCCGCGAACACGGGAGTCACGACGATCAGGCCGTCGGCCTCCGTCACCGCGTCGATCGCGGCGCTCAGTCGCGGCGGCGGAAAGCCGGTCACGAGGTGGCCCGCGATGTCGACGGCCAGTTCCCGCAGCTCCACGGCCTCGGTCGACGGCGCCTGCCCCCGGGCGGCGAGTTCGTCGCGGGCCGCCTCGGCCAGCCGGTCCGCGAGCAGGCGGGTGGAGGAGGGGGTGCTCAGCCCCGCGGAGACGACGATCAGTTTCATGCGGCGGACACCTCCCGGACGGCTCGGAGGGACGCGTGAGTGGGGGCCTCCGGCACGTCGGACGGACGCCCCTTGGCGAATTCCCTCCGCAGCACGGGCACGACCTCTTCGCCGAGGATGTCGAGCTGTTCAAGGACGGTCTTCAGAGGCAGGCCCGCGTGGTCCATCAGGAACAGCTGGCGCTGGTAGTCGCCGACGCTCTCCCGGAACGACAGGGTCCGCTCGATGACCTGCTGGGGAGAGCCCACCGTCAGCGGGGTCTGCTCGGTGAAGTCCTCCAGCGACGGGCCGTGGCCGTACACGGGAGCGTTGTCGAAGTAGGGACGGAACTCCCTTACGGCGTCCTGGGAGTTCTTGCGCATGAAGACCTGTCCGCCCAGGCCGACGACGGCGTCCTCCGGCCGGCCGTGGCCGTGGTGCGCGAACCGGCGCCGGTAGAGCTGCACCATGCGCCTGGTGTGGTCGGCCGGCCAGAAGATGTTGTTGTGGAAGAAGCCGTCGCCGTAGTAGGCGGCCTGCTCCGCGATCTCGGGGGACCTGATGGATCCGTGCCAGACGAAGGGCGGGACGCCGTCCAGGGGCCGGGGTGTCGAGGTGAAGGCCTGGAGCGGCGTACGGAACGTTCCCTCCCAGTCCACGACGTCCTCGCGCCACAGCAGGCGCAGCAGCGTGTAGTTCTCCTTGGCGAGGTTGATGCCCTGGCGGATGTCCTGTCCGAACCACGGGTAGACCGGACCGGTGTTGCCGCGACCCAGCATGAGGTCGACCCGGCCGTCGGCCAGGTGCTGGAGCATCGCGTAGTCCTCGGCGATCTTCACCGGGTCGTTGGTGGTGATCAGCGTCGTGGACGTGGACAGGATCAGCTTCTCGGTGCGGGCGGCGATGTAGCCGAGCATGATCGTCGGCGACGACGGGACGAACGGCGGGTTGTGGTGCTCGCCTGTCGCGAAGACGTCCAGGCCGACTTCCTCGGCCTTGAGGGCGATGGCGACCATCGCCTTGATGCGCTCGTGTTCCGACGGAGTACGGCCGTTGGTGGGGTCGGGGGTCACGTCCCCGACGGTGAAGATGCCGAACTGCATGGGGTGTCTGCTCTCCTGAGCTCGTCCGGTTCCCGCGCCGGGAACCGGGGGCCGGGGTGACGCCGGGGGCTCCGGCGTCCCCCAGCGGGTCAACGGTGCGGCGTCACTTCGTCAGGAAGGCGAGGAGGGCGGTGTTGACCTCCTCGGCGTGGGTCCACAGCAGACCGTGCGGGGCGCCCTCGATCTCGACGTAGTCGGCCGACGGGAGCACCTTGTGGAAGGGGCGCGCGGTGCCCTCGGCAGGCAGGATGCGGTCGGCGGTGCCGTGCAGGATCAGGGCCGGCACGTCGACGGCGGGGATGTCCGCGCGGAAGTCGGTGTACCAGGTCGACGGCGCGGCGGACGCGGCGAAGGAGCCGCCGGCGGCCGCGGTGTTCCAGCTGTTGCGGACGGCCTCCTCGCTGATGCGAGTGCCCAGGTTCTCGTCGAGGTTGTAGAAATCGTTGAAGAAGGCCGTGTAGTAGGCGTACCGATCGGCCTTGACGGCGGCGACGACGCCGTCGAAGAACTCCTTCGGGGCGACGCCGTCCGGGTTGTCGTCGCTCTGGAGCAGGCAGGGCTCGAGCGAGGCCAGGAAGGCGACCTTGGCGACCCGCCCGGAGCCGTACGTGGACACGTAGCGGGCGACCTCGCCGGTGCCCATGGAGAAGCCGACCAGGACGGCGTCGTTCAGGTCGAGGGTCTCCATCACGTTGTTCAGATCGGCCGCGAAGGTGTCGTAGTCGTAGCCGGTCGTCGGCTGCGAGGACTGCCCGAATCCGCGGCGGTCGTACGTGATCACGCGGTAGCCGGCGTCGAGCAGCGCGGCGCTCTGGCGCTCCCAGGAGTGGCCGTCGAGCGGGAAGCCGTGGATGAGGACGACGGGCTGCCCGGCACCCTGGTCCTCGAAGTACAGCTCGATGGGGTTGGTGTTCTCCTGGCCCACGGTGATGTACGGCATGGGGATGCTTCCTCGATTCGGGTCGGCTGGTCCGCACGTCGAAGCGGCGCGGTATGCCCGTCACGCTAGGACCGGTCCTGTACCTCCTGTTGCCGTACAACGCACCACCCCTTGCACGGGGACGCAGAGGTCACTCAGCCGCCGGTGGCTGTTCGGGCGTCGCCCTCCGCAAGCACGATCCGTGCCAGGTGGACCCTGGAGCGCACCGAAAGCTTGCGGAAGATCGACGCCAGATGGGTGTTGACCGTGTGCGGGGAGACGACGAGGGCCTCCGCGGCCGACCGGTTGGTGTGGCCCGCGGCGATCAGCCGGGCGACCTTGCGTTCCGAGGCCGTGAGCGCGTCCCAGCCCTGGCCGGGACGCGGCCGGAGGCTTCCGGTTCGCCGGCCGGAGCGGCTGGTGGCCCGTTCCAGATCGGCTCGGACCCGGTCTGCCTCGGCGTCGGCCCCCGCCTGGGCGTAGATGTCGTGCGCCCTGGTCAGGGCGGGTGTCGCAGCGGGGTCGCCTGCGGCAAGAAGAACGCGCCCGAGGTCGGCGGATGCGGCGGCGAGGGGCAGCGGCCGGGGGCCGGTGAGGAGGATGCGGACCGATCGCTCCAGGAGTCCGTGGTCGGCGTTCACCAGGCCGGCCGCGTGGGCGGCCGTCCCCTGGGCGGTCGGCACAGAGGGGTTGCGGGTGGCGTGTGCTGCCGCCTGGGCCGCGAGGTCCTCGGCCAGGTTCCGTTCCCCGCCGCGCAGGGCGATCCGCACGGCCTGGACGACATGGGGGCGCAGCAGCCGCCATCGGAGGAAGGGATGGTCCCGCTGCACGGATCGGACCAGTTCGGCCGCTGCCGTGTGGTCGCCGTCGGCGTCGGCGACGACGGCCTCGAAGTACTGGTGCGTGGCGTGGTTGCCCGTGTTCGGCCGCTCGGCCACGGTCGCCCGCACGACGTCCAGGTGTTCCCGCGCGGCTTCGCGGTCGCCGCGCAGCATCGCGAGGAGGCCGCGGTTGACGCGGACGTTGACCAGGTTGCCGGGCACGCGGAGGTCCGCTTCGATCCGCTCGGCGGTGACGAGATCGGCGTCCGCGTCGTCGAGCCGGCCGAGCCCCATGTTCAGGGTCCCCTGGGCCCAGCTCAGCATGGCGGGACGCTGGGGAGCGTCGCCCGCCGTCCGGAGCAGTCGCCGTACGGTGTCGAAGTCGTCCATGTGGATCCGGGCGACGGCCTCCTCGGGCAGGAAGGCCGTGTCGAACACGCTCAGCGCCGTGTGGTGTTCGACGGCGGCGGCGCAGTCGCCCGCGTTGAGGGCGATCTCGCCGAGGCCCCACAGCGCGAGGACACGGGCCTCCCGGTCACCGGACCGCTCCGCTTCGGCGAGCGCCCGTTCGCCGGTCTCGCGAGCGGCCCCGAGGTCGCGCCCGCGGGACCGGGCGAGGGCCTGCCGGGCGGTGAGCCGGGCGCGGATCGTCGGGTCGGTGACGGCTGCCAGTGCCGCCGTCGAGCGGCGGGTCAGCTCGTGGATGTCGTCGAGGTGCCACAGTGTGTCGCCGAGTACGGACTGCAGACGGGCGAAGACGTCCAGGGGCGGCTGCCGGGCGAGCAGTGTGTCGCCGGTATCCCGTGCCTGGGTGTACCGGCCCGCGCGGGTCAGCGCGACGATGGCCCGTTCTCCCACGTCGAACACCATGGGCGCATGGGGCGGTACGAGTTCCAGGGCGCGTACGGCCAGGTCGGCGGCGAGGTCGGGCATCACGGCGATCACGTCCGTGGCGGCCGTGCCGAGCAGCCCGATCGCCTCCTGGTCGCCGGGTTCGGCGCTCTTCAGCAGATGGGGGACCGCGTCGGTGGAGCTCCGGCCTGCCGCGACGAGCCGGCTCGCGGCCTCGCGGTGGAGCGCCCGGCGGACGGAGGGGGCGAGATCGGCGTACACCGCCTGGCGGAGCAGGTCGTGGCGGAACAGGAGGCGTTCGCCGTCGTCGTGGAGGACGGCGGCGGCGATCGCCTCGTCCACTTCGGCGCTGAGTCCGGAGGCGGGCCGGCCGCACAGGGCGGCGGCGTCCGCGAGCGAGAACGCGCGGCCGAGGACCGAGCCGATCCGCAGGAAGTGGAGGGTGCCCGGCCGGAGGTCGGCCAGTCGGTCGCGTACGCCCCGGACCAGCCGCTCGGACGGTTCCGGCGCGTTCGGGCCCGCCGCCGCGATGCCCGAGAGCATCTCGGCCGCGAGGAAGGGGTTGCCTCCCGCCCCGTCGAGGAGCTCCGCGACCTGCTCCGGTACCTCCCCGCCGAGGACGTCCCGTGCCAGCTCGGCCAGGGCCGTGTCGGACAGCGGCAGGAGGGGGAGGGTCGTCGTCCGCGGCCCCTGCCCGTACAGTTCCGGGTCGTCCCTGCCCGTGAGCAGCCAGAGGACCGGGGAGCTGAGCAGCCGTGCCGGCATGACACTCAGGGCGAACCGGCTCAGCGGGTCGGCCCATTGGACGTCGTCGACCGCGATCAGTACGGGCGTGCCCGCCGAGCGTTCCTCGATCAGCTGGGCCAGTCGTTCGACGAGCCAGATGCGCTGGCCGTGATGGCCCGCGAGGTTTGCGAAGTCCGTGCTGGACAGCAGCGGCGGGTCACCGTGCAGGAGGCCGGAGGCCAGTGAGGCGAGCGGTGCCAGCTCGTGCAGTTCCTCGGCGCGTCCATGGCTGACGACGAACCCGTGAGCCCGCGCGATCGAGACGGTCTCCTGCAGCAGTACGGTCTTCCCGATCCCGGGCTCGCCCAGGATCAGCGCGATCGCTCCTCCCTCGCCGTCGCGCACCGCCTCGACCAGGGCGCGCAGCCGCTCCAGCTCGGCTTCGCGGCCCCGCAGCCCGGGCCGGCTCAGCGCCGCGCTCCCGGGCACGCCATGCCTTCTCCCTCGGGCCGGTCGGGGCTCATCCCTTGACCGATCCGGCGAGCAGTCCCCGTGCGAAGTGCCGCCGGAGGCAGAAGAAGACGAGCAGCGGGACGAACGCCGCCACGAAGGCTCCTGCGGTGAGCCGCTGCCACTCGTTGCCGTACGTCCCGGCCAGGCTCGCCAGTCTGACCGTCATCGGCGCGGTCTCGGCCGTCCCGCCCGACAGCGTCAGTGCCACGAGGAGGTCGTTCCACACCCAGATGAACTGGATGATGGCGAAGGAGACCAGGGCCGGGCGAGCCAGGGGCAGCACGATCCGGAGGAGCAGCGTCCCGTGCGACGCGCCGTCGACGCGGGCGGCCTCGATCAGGCCCCGGGGCAGCCCGGCCAGGAAGTTGTGCAGGAGGAACACCGCGAACGGCAGCGCGAAGACCGTGTGGGCGAACCAGACCTGGCCGAAACGCGCGGGACCGGTGAGGTCCCACGCGGGCAGGAACAGCCAGCCCTGGGAGAACAGCTTCAGAAGGGGGACGAGCGCCATCTGGAGCGGCACGACCTGGAGCGCGAAGATGCCGACGACGAGCGCGTCCCGCCCCCTGAAGTCGATCCACGCCAGGGCGTACGCCGCGAAGAACGCCAGTACGAGCGGGAACAGCACCGAGGGAAGGGCGATGACGACGGAATTGACGAAGTACTCCGCGAGCCGCCCCGACCCGTTCCCGCCGCCGGACAGCACCTCGCCGTAATTGTCGAGCGTGAGATGCGGTGTACCGAACACGGTCCACCAGCCCGTCGTCTTGATCTCCTCCTCGGGACGGAACGAGGAAAGCAGCAGACCGAGGGTCGGTGTCGTCCAGAGGACCGCGATCACTACGGCGATCGACGTGAAGGCGCGGGAGGCCAGACGCTCCCGGACGCCGTTCACACTGTCCTCCGCTGTGCCCGGACCTGGTGGGCGACGAAGGGGGTGACGAGGACGAAGAGGAGCACGGCGAGAGCGGCGCCGCGGCCTGTCTCGCCGTAGCGGAAGGCCTGGTCGTACATCTCGTGGGCGATGACGCCCGTGTCGAACTGTCCGCCGGTCATGGTCTTGACGATGTCGAAGGCCTTGAAGGTGCCGATCGCCTGGGCGAGGACCACGACGAGCAGAGTGGGCCTGATCGACGGCATGGTGATCCGCCAGAAGATCTGCCTGGAGGACGCGCCGTCGAGTCGGGCCGCCTCGGTCAGCTCTCCGGGAACGGCCCTGATCGCGCCGGCCAGCAGGACGGCCGCGAAGCCCGCCTGTGTCCACACCATCACCACGATGAGGAACAGGACGTTCCAGGGAGAGTCCACGAGCCATTGCCTCGGTTCGCCGCCGAACGCGACGACGAGCTGGTTCAGCAGCCCGATCTGCCCGGCCTCCGCGGGACGGTAGGCGTAGACGAACTTCCAGACGACACCCGCGCCGACGAAGGAGATCGCCATCGGCATCAGGACGAGGGACAGCGCGAACGCTCTGAACCGCGACCGTACGACGGCCGCCGCGTAGAGCAGACCGACCGAGGCTGCCAGCAACGGCACGAGCACCACCCACGCCAGGGTGTTGCGCAGCACCACCATCGCTCGAGGGTCGGTGACCATCCACACGTAGTTGTCGAAGCCGGCCCACGCGTCTCCCCCGCTGTCGGTGAACGACAGGACCAGGGTGCGCAGACCGGGCAGGAGGAGACCCACCGTGAGCAGCAGCAGCGCGGGGGCCAGCAGGAGGAGGGCCGCGGCCCTCCTCCGAACCGGCCCCCGGTGCAGCGCCAGCAGAATCAGGGAGGCCACCGCCGCGAAGGCGGCGACGCCCTGGAGCAGGTACAGCAGCTTGGGCTGCTGGGCGACGACGTCGAACGACATCAGTGGCTCGGCCAGGACCGTTCGATGGAGTCGGCGACCTGCCGGGTGCTCGCGCCGCCGATCCAGTCGACTGAGCCCTTCCAGAACGTCCCGGCGCCGACCGAAGCGGGCATCAGGTCCGAACCGTCGAACCTGAACTGTGTCCTGGGATCCTGGAGCAGCTGGATCGAGAGCCTGTCGACCGGGGTGGCG
This sequence comes from Streptomyces sp. NPDC058674, assembly GCF_042716505.1. Classification (NCBI taxonomy): domain Bacteria; kingdom Bacillati; phylum Actinomycetota; class Actinomycetes; order Kitasatosporales; family Streptomycetaceae; genus Streptomyces; species Streptomyces sp. NPDC058674. Next base: position 16,317 of record NZ_JBHXSC010000070.1, on the reverse strand, counting down.
GCATTCGCCGGATCCACGCCCTTGTTCGCCGAGACGAACGGGCCCTTCTTCATACGCGCGTTCGCGAAGTCAGCGGAGGCCAGATACTCCTGATAGGCCCGCACTTCGGGACGGTCGGCGAACGCCGCGGTGAACACTCCACCGCCCAGTACGGGGCGGTTGGCCGGGTCGGCCCCCGGGAGGAGGAAGGCGTAGACGTCCTTGTCCGGTCCGATCTCGGTGCCCTTCGGCCACATGTCGGCATAGAACGAGGCCTGGCGGTGCATCGCGCAGTCGCCGGAGAGAATCGGTGTGCCGGCCTCCTGGAAGGAGATCGACGCCATCGACCGGGGCGGACCGAAAGCGCCGTTGGCATACCGGTCGTTCTTGAGGATGGACCCCACGGTGTCCATGGCCTTGATCACCCGCGGGTCGTTGAACGGGATCTTGTGGGCGACCCACTGGTCGTAGAGGTCCGTGCCCTGCTGACGCAGCAGGACGTCCTCGATCCAGTCCGTCACGGGCCAGCCGGTCGCCTCGGCGGACTCGATGCCCGCGCACCACGGCTTGACGCCCGACGCCGCGACCTTCTCCGTCACGGCCATCAGTTCGGACCACGTACGGGGAACGCTCAGTCCCCTGTCGTGGAAGAACTTCGGCGAGTACCAGACGAACGACTTCACGTTCGCGACCAGCGGCGTGCCGTAGAGGGTGCCGTTCACGGTCGCGTAGCTGTTCCAGTCCGGCGACCAGCCCTGCTGCGCGAGGGCCACGACCCCGGCGCTCGCGGGCTTGAGCTTCCCCGCCCGCGCAAAGCGTTCCAGGAGCCCGGGCTGAGGGAAGAACGCGACGTCCGGCGCACTCCCGCCGTCGACCCGGAGCTGGATCTGCGCCTCGAACTGCCCGTCCCCCTCGTACTGGACGTCGACCCCTGTGCAGTCCGCGAAGTCCGCCCAGGTCTCTTCGAACAGGTCGGCCTCCCGGTCACGGTTCTCCGCGTAGACGGTGACCTTGGTGCCGGGGTGCTCGCCGTACCTGGCGTACGGCCCGCAGTCCACAGTGGCGTGCGACCGTGAACCACTGTCCTGCGGAACACCGCAGGCGGCGGCAAGGGCGGCGAGGGCGATGACAGCGAGCGTGAGCCTCGCGCCGAACCTCATGGGTGCATCTTCTCCGATCGCCCGCCGAAGGGTTCTCGGGGGCGATCAGAAGCTACCAGCGCTCGAACAATATCGACTAATCGTTCGATCCTGAACGATCGGATCAGTGGGCGGTGGACCGGACCGCGTCCTGGATCAGCTCCGCCACGGCCTGGGGCTGGGCAAGCATGACCAGGTGGGAGGAGTCGACCTCGACGGTGGTCATGCCCGCGCGCTCATAGCCGTAGCGCTCCACATCGGGGTTGATCGTGCGGTCGGAGGAGGCGACCAGGCCCCACGAGGGCTTGGTCTTCCACGCCGCGACAGGCGCCACCTCCGAGAAGGCGCGTGCGGCCAAGGGGCGCTGGGAGACGGCGAGCACCGCGGCGAGGTCGGGGTCGACGTCCGCCGCGAAGAGGGCGGGGAACCGGTCGACCGCCACCGAGACGTCGGTGCCGGTCTCGGTGGAGCCGGCCACCGGGAACGGGGTGTAGACGAGCGCGTCGGCGAGACCGGAGTCGGGGAAGCGGCCCTGCAGCTCGCCCAGGCTCTCGCCCTCCTCCAGCGCGTATCCCGCGAGGTACACCAGTGCGCGGACGTTGTCCTCCGTCCCGGCGAGGGTGATGACGGCACCGCCGTAGGAGTGCCCGACCAGAATCACGGGGCCTTCGACGGCGCGGATCAACGAGGCGATGTACGCGGCGTCGTCAACGAGGCTGCGGTTGGGCACCGCCGGGGCCACCACTTCCATGCCGGCGGCGGTCAGTTCGGGGATGACGCGGGCGAAGCTGGAGGCGTCGGCGAAGGCGCCGTGGACCAGGACGACGGTGGGGCGGGCGTGTCGGGGCATGGGGGAACTCCTCGGTGTGTGACGGGGGGATGGGGCTGGGGATGCGGGAGACGGATGCGTGGTGTTCGTGTGGTGCTTCACAGGCCGAAGCGGGCGCGCCTCGCTTCGGGCACCAGGTCGGTGTACTCGGGATGCTTGCCGATCCAGCCCCGGATGAAGGGGCAGTACGGCAGGACGCGCAGCCCACGAGCCCGGGCGTCGTCGAGCGCTCCCCGGGCAAGGAGACCGCCCAAGCCCTGGCCGGCGAACCGGCTGTCGATCTCGGTGTGGATGAAGGCGATCTCGCCCTCCGAGAGGTGGTACTCGGCGAAGCCCGCGGTCTCGGTGCCGTCGTCGCCGGCGAGGATCTCGTACCGGGACTTCTGGGGCCGGTCCGTCACCTGCGGTTCCATGGGTGCTCCTGTGCGGTCGTGGTGTGAAGGGGAGGGTGGGCGCGGTCAGAGCGTGCGGCGTACGCCCGCCTGGCGTTCCAGGTTGCGGAGCTGGACGGCCAGGTCGCCTTCCACGGCGAGGTGAGCGGGACCGCTGCGGCCGATGGGCAGGACCTGCTCGCTGCGCATGTCCTCGAGCATCAGGGCGAACGCCGTGTACATCGCGACCAGCGCCACCACGAGGCCGAGGGCACCGGACGTGCGCGTCAGCCATTCGGCGCCGGTGATGCCCGAAAGGCCGGTGGCCGCCCAGCGAGGGAGGGAGACCGCGAGGACGAGCCACAGCGCGCGCTTGGGCCGGGTCACGGCGGTCATCAGGGCCCCGAAGCAGAGGAGCGCCAGGTTGAACACGCCGAGGACCTGAAGGCCGTCGGCCGCGCCGCTGAGCATGATGAGCGCGTAGGGCAGCCAGCTGCCCGCGAAGACCGCCATCAGCGTCGCCGCGATCACGTCACGGGCGCCGAAGGCCAGGAAACTCACCAGGAGTTGGAGGACGAAGGCCGGAAGCACGGTGAAGGCGACGGCGGCGCGGGCCGCCTCGTCGAACAGCCCGAGCTGGAGGCAGCCCGTCATCACGGAGGCGATGGCTATCGTGAAGAAGCCGAGCGGCATGGGTGAGGCGATGGGGCGCAGGTTGATCCGTGTCATCGACCGGAGGTCCGGTTCGAAACGGCGTCCCGGGGGCGCGTCCGGCGAGGTCGCCGGGGTGTCGCCGCTGTCGGCGGCGGGGGAGGCTGCGGACATCGGGTGGATCTCTCTTTCAGTGCTCGAAGCAGGGGTCGACGAAGGACGGGGTCGTGTCGGGGACGGAGCCGCGGGCGACGCGCCAGCGGCGGTGCTGCTCGGACTCGGCGACGGCCTCGGCCACGGCCACCGCCTGTTGCGCACCGCTCCGGTAACCGCCGAAGTGGGCCACCGGGCTCCACTCAGGGCTCACCGGCGGGACTGCCTCGTCGAGGCCCTCGTACTCGGCGGTCGCGTAGACGATGCGGCCGCCGACGACGGTGAGGACGGACTCGATGTCGGGGATGGCGGCCTCGGGCACGGTGAGGTAGTCCTCCGACAGGATCGCGAGGTCGCCGTAACACCCTTCTCGCAGGACGCCCTTGACGTCCTGTTCGCCGGTGAGCTGCGCCCCGCCCCGGGTGTAGAGGCCGAGGGCGGTCTCCCGGTCGATCAGGTTCCCGGCCGGGTAGAGGGCCGTGCCGCCGACGGTGCGCCCGGTGACCAGCCAGTGGAGCGCGACCCAGGGGTTGTAGGAGGAGACGCGGGTGGCGTCGGTTCCGGCGGCGACGGTCAGGCCCCGGTCGAGCATGGCCCGGACCGGCGGGGTGTGGGCGGCGGCCTCGGCGCCGTAGCGGTCGAGGAACGCGGCGCCCTGGAAGGACATGCGGTTCTGGACGGAGAGGGCGCCACCGAGGGCGGCGATCCGGTCGAGGCTGTCGGTGGAGACGGTCTCCGCGTGGTCGAAGAGCCAGCGGTTGCCGCCGGGGAAGAGCCCTTCCGCCGCGAGCTTCTCGAAGACGGCCAGGTCGCGGCGGATCGTCTCGTCGTAGGTCGCGTGGAGCCTGAAGCCCCAGCCGTTCTCGAGGAGAAGACGGACGGCGCTCTCGAATTCGGTCTCGTAGCCGGCGGCGAGTTCCGGCCGGGGTTCGGAGAAGTTCTCGAAGTCGGCAGCGGCCCACGTCAGGTTCTCTCCAGCGCCGTTGAGCCGGAGCCACTCGTCCCCGTCCCCGGGCTTGACCATCTCGGTCCACCGCTTCAGGTCGGCGAGCTCCTGACCGGCCGTCTGCGGGAAGAGGTGATAGGCGATCCGGAGGGTCAGCTCCCCCGACCTGGCGAGGTCGACGACCGTGGCGTAGTTGTCGGGGAAGTTCTGGAACCCGCCGGCGGCGTCGACCGCGGACGTCAGTCCGAAGCGGTTCAGCTCACGCAGGAAGTGGCGCGTCGACGTCCGCTTGTCAGCCTCGTCCAGGGCCGGCGCCTTGGCCAGGGTCGAGTACAGGATGAGGGCGCTCGGGGCGGCGAGGAGGACACCGTTGGGTTCGCCGTCCCGGCCCCGGACGATCTGCCCGCCGCGCGGGTCGGGGGTTTCCCGGGTGAACCCGGCGGCCTTGACGGCGGCCCGGTTCATCAGCGCCGACTGGTACAGGTGAAGGACGAACACCGGGGTGTCGGGGGCCGCGGCGTTCAGCTCGGCGACGGTCGGCATCCTGCGTTCGGCGAACTGTTCGGCGGTCCAGCCGCCCACGACGCGGATCCACTGTCCCTTGGGGGTGCGACCGGCCTGCTCGCGCAGCATGGCCAGGGCGTGGCGCAGGCTGCGTACCCCGTCCCAGCGCAGCTCCAGGACGTAGTTCAGGCCGCCCCGGATGACGTGCAGGTGCGAGTCGTTGAGACCGGGGATCATCCTGCGGCCGAGGGCGTCGACGACCTTGGTGCCCGGGCCGACGCGGTGGGCGAGGTCGTGGTCGTCACCGAGGGCCGCGATCCGGCCGTCGCGGATCGCGACGGCGCGGGCCTCGGGCCGGTCGGGGTCACCGGTGAAGACCTTCGCGTTACGGACGAGGAGGTCGGCGTGCTCGTGCTCCCGACGCGGGGCGGGGACGAGGCCCGCCACCGGCATGCTCGTCGACGGCCCGGTCATGCGAAGGCCTTGCGCAGGGTGTCGGTGGCGAGACCGATGGCGAGTTCCGCGGCCTGCGTCTCGCGCAGTGCGTTCAGCATGACGAAGTCGTGGATGACGCCCTGGACGCGCAGGGCGGTGACGGGGACGCCGGCGGCGCGGAGCTTCGCCGCGTACGCCTCGCCCTCGTCGCGCAGGACGTCGGCCTCGGCAGTGATGACCAGGGCCGGCGGCAGGCCGCTGAGCTGCTCGGTGGAGGCGCGCAGCGGGGAGGCGGTGATCTGGGCGCGCTCGGCCTCGGCGGTCATGTACTGGTCCCAGAACCACTTCATGGCGTCGCGGCGCAGGAAGTAGCCCTCGCCGAACTGGTGGTACGAGTCGGTGTCGAAGCTCGCGTCCGTGACCGGGTAGAAGAGGACCTGCTGGACGAGCGTGACGTCGCCGCGCTGCTTGGCCATGAGGGTGAGGGCGGCGCTCATGTTGCCGCCGACCGAGTCGCCCGCGACGGCGATCCGCGTGCCGTCGAGGTCCTTGTGGTGTCCCTCGCGGGCGACCCACTGGGCGACGCTGTAGTTCTGCTCGATCGCGACGGGGTAGCGCGCCTCGGGCGAGAGGTCGTACTCGGGGAACACCACGGCCGCCCGGGTGCCGACGGCGAGTTCGCGGACGAGCCGGTCGTGGGTGTGGGCGTTGCCGAAGACCCAGCCCGCTCCGTGGATGTAGAGGATGACGGGAAGCGGGCCGGTGGCGCCGCGGGGGCGGACGATCCGGGCGCGGACGTCGCCGGTCGGGCCGCCGTGGACGGTGATCCACTCCTCGTCGACCTCGGGCAGGGGGACGCCCTCACCGCTCTGGACACCGTCCACGGCCTTACGGCCTTCGGCGACGGGGATCTGGTAGAGGTACGGCGGCTGGGCGGTGGCGTCGGCGAAGGCCTGGGCGGCGGGTTCGAGGATCGGACGGTTCTTCATGAGGGGTTCTCCTTCTGGGGATGTACGAGAGGGCGCAGGTCGGGGGCTCAGATGACGAGTTCGGTGTCGGTGCCGCCGCGGGGCAGCGGGTACGACCGCGGGTTTCCTTGTCGGGTGGTGAGGCGTTCGGGTGCGCTCGGCGGGCGGGCGTGGGTGTGCCGGTCGGGCGGGAGGGTGCGCCGGTTGGGCCGAGCGGGTGCGGCGGCCGGGCGGGGCCTCGCCTCAGAGGCCGTACGCCTCCAGGAGCCGGAGCCAGACCTCGCTGACCGTCGGGAAGGCGGGCACGGCGTGCCACAGGCGCTCCAGGGGGACCTCGCCCACGATGGCCACGGTGGCGGTGTGGATGAGTTCGGTCGCCAGGGGGCCGGTGAGCGTGCAGCCGACGACGACTCCCCGGGTCTCGTCGACGACGAGCTTGGCGAGGCCGCGGTAGTCGTCCGCGTGGAGCGCGGCGCCGGCGACATCGTCGATGCGGTACTCCACCGTGCGTACCGCGAGACCCGCTTCGCGTGCCGCGCGTTCCGTGAGACCGACGCTCGCGACCTCAGGACGGGTGAAGACGGCCTGGGGGACGGCAATGTGGTCGGCCTCCGCGCTCCACGGCTGCCGGGCGCCGGTGACGGCCGGGCGCCCCGCTGCTCGCTCGGCGATCGCCGCCTCGCAGGCGCGGGCCTGGTACTTGGCCATGTGGGTCAGCGGCGCACGGTGATTCACGTCGCCGACGGCGTAGAGCCATGCGCCCTCGACCGCGGTGACCAGACAGGTGTCGTCGACCGGGAGCCAGTCACCTGCCGGCAGTCCGACGGAGTCCAGGCCGAGGTCTGCGGTGCGCGGGCGCCGGCCGACGGCGGCGAGGACCTCGTCGCAGACGAGGGCGGTGCCGTCGTCCGTGTTCACGGTCACCGTGCGGGTGTCGGCGTCACGGGCGACCCGGACGGCCGACACCCCGAAGCGGATCGTGACGCCCAGGTCGCTCAGCCCCCGGGTGACCTCTTCGCCGGCGCACGGCTCCCAGCCGGTCAGCAGGGCCTGGTCGCGGACCAGCAGGGTGACGGAGGAGCCGAGCGAGCGCCACGCGGTGGCCATCTCGCAGGCCACCACTCCCCCGCCGATGACGACGAGCCGCTCGGGCACCGCGTCGGCCGTGGTGGCCTGCCGGCTGGTCCACACACCGATCCGGTCGAGCCCCTCCACTGGCGGAAGGGCGGGCTCCGTGCCGGTGCAGACCACGACCGCGCGCCGGGCCCGCAGGGTACGGACCGTGCCGTCGGCCCCCGTCACCTCCACCCGGCGCTCACCGGCGAGCCGTCCGTGCCCCCGTACGAGCGCGATGCCCGCACCGTCGAGCCAGTGGGCCTGGCCGCTGTCGTCGCCCCGCCCGGTGAAACGGTCACGCCGGGCCAGGACGCGCGCCGGGTCGAGTGCCGCCGTGACCGCCTGCCGGGCCCCGTCGACCGACCGGGCCGCCGCTCGGGCGACGCCGGGTCGCAGCAGGGCCTTGCTCGGCACGCAGGCACGGTAGGAGCACTCGCCGCCGACCGCCTCGGCCTCGACGACGACGGCGGTCATCCCCGACCGGACGGTCCGGTCGGCGACGACCTCGCCGGCCGGACCGCCGCCGACCACGACGACGTCGTACGTGCCCGCGTACGCGTCCTCCATCAGCCGCGCACCAGAGGGGTGTCCACGAGGTGCTCGGCCAGGAACCACACCTGCGCCTCGCCGGTGCGGATGACATCGGAGACAAGCAGGTCGGCGCTGCCCTCGTCGCCCTCCCCGGAGAGCCGGGCGGCGGCATCCCGGGCGTCGATCAGGATCCCCTCGTGTGCGTCGAGGAGCCGCGACAGCATGACGGGGACCGGCTCGACGCCGTCCGGCGGCCGGGGAATCGCGGTCAGCTCCGCGACGTGGCGCGGGTCCCCGACGGCGACGCCGCCGAGGCTCTGGACCCGCTCGGCCAGCGCGTCCACGATGACCAGCTGGGCCTCCGCGTGCTTGTCCAGCATCAGGTGGAGCGAGTAGAAGGTCGCCCCTCGCATGAGCCAGTGGTGCTTCTTGTAGAGGGAGTAGAGGACCTGCGTGTCGGCAAGTACGCGGTTCAGCCGCTGGCAGGCGTACATGCGGGTGTCGTGGCCGAGGCCGATCGGCAACTGCTTGAGCGTGCCGAACGCCTGGGTCTCGGCGCCCTTCTGGTGCAGCAGCGGCTGGCCGCCACCGTGCGGAGTCGTGAGGGTGTCCATCGGGTGCTCCTGTTCGGGAGAGAGGGCGGGAAGGGCCCGGCCGCCCGGTCGGGGGTACGCGGGCGGCCGGACCCGGTCTGTGGGGCTCGCGCTCAGCGGTCGGCGATCGCCGGGGCGGGGGGCCGGTGCAGGACGATCCGGGTGAGGAGCCCGCTGCCGAGACCGGCCACGAGCGCGAGGGCCGCCCACCACGGCGGGTACGGCGTGAGGCCGATGGCCGCGTCGAGGGACCAGGCGCCGGGGCCGGTGGCGGCGAGGGCGGCGGCGGTGCCGATGAGGACGAGCGGGTACTCGTATCCGTCGTTCTGCACCCAGAGCCCGTGGCGCCATTTCACGGTGAGCGCGACCGTCATGACCCCGATGGCGCCGGTCGCGGCGAGCGGGGTCAGGAGGCCGGCGGCGAGCAGCAGGCCCGATCCGATCTGACCGCCGCCCGCCGCCAGGGCGGTGAGGGCACCGCCGCGGAACCCGTCCGCGCGGAACTCCTCCGTGCCGCCCTCGACTCCCGTGCCGCCCAGGTGCGAACTGATCTTCTGCACACCGTGGCCGGCGACGAGCAGTCCCACCAGCAGACGCAGGATCAGAATGCCGGTGTCCACAGGGGTCAGCCGGCGGCGTGCGCGCCGATGACGCTCTGCGCGTACACGACGCCCAGGCCGTACGCACCCGCGTGGGCCTTGACGATCTCCATGACCGCGCCGTACGACTCCTGGCGCGCCCAGTCGCGCTGCAGCTCCAGGAGCACCTGCACCCAGGTCACCGGGACGGCGCCGGCGGCGATCATCCGCTGCAGCGCGTGCTCGTGGGCGGCCGGGCTGACGCCACCGGAGGCGTCGGAGACCACGTACACCTCGTACCCCTGCTCAAGGGCGGAGAGCGCGGGCAGCACCAGGCAGACCTCGGTCCACAGGCCCGACAGGATGATCTTCTTGCGCCCGGTCGCCTTGACCGCCGCCACGAGCGCCTCGTCCTCCCAGGCGTTCATGGTCGTACGGTCGATGGCCTCGTGCTGGGGGAACACCTCGGCGAGCTGGGGCAGCAGGGGTCCGGAGAACGACTCGGCGGCGACCGTGGTCAGGACGGCCGGCACATCGAATGCCTGAGCCGCCTTGGCGAGACCCACGGTGCTGTTGATGATCGCGGCGCGATCGCCGCTCCCGGTGCCGAAGAACATCTGCGGCTGGTGGTCCACGAAGAGCATGACCGCGTTGTCGGGCGTGAGCAGATCCTTGCTCGGGGCGGCCTGCACCTTGTTGATGTCAAACATGAGGGGTCCTCTCGAAGCAATCGGCAACGTGCCCGCCGCGTCCGCGGCTCGGCACTTCTTCAAGCTACGAGCGACCCGACCGACCGAGTTGACCTCCTGCGCCCAGGAGTTGGCACGACAGCGCACAACCGGTCAAGGACCAGAGCCGCGCAGTGTCACGGGCGCGAACGCGCAAGGCCGCGACGCCGGCACGCTCGCCCCGAGACTCCCGTGAGGAGAGGCAAGACGGTGCCCGACGACATCGCCCGATGGCTGAACGAGCACGCCAACCCGTTGAGTACCCTGACCCCCGGCGCGCCGGTGGAGGACCTGAAACCCCTGGGCGAGGCACTGCGGGGGACACGGATCGTCGGTCTGGGGGAATCCGCCCACGGCACGGGCGAGTCCTTCCGGCTGAAGCACCGCATCGTGCAGTTCCTGGTCCGTGAGGAGGGGTTCACCACTCGCCACGGAGGCCAGCCAGTCCGCCACCCGCGCTCTCGACACGTACGTCCGGTACGGCACGGGCTCCCCCGAACGGCTCGTCGCCGGGCTGGGCCAGCTCTGCGCCGACTCGGTCGAGGCCGTCGCCGCCTATCTGCTCCGGGCTGCGCCCGATCAGGCCGGGCGCGTCAACGCCCTGGACGTACTGGCCCGGGCCCGCCCGAGCACGCTTCCGGACCCGGACAAGGCCCTGATGCGACGCGCAGAGGAGATCGCCCGTCTCATCGCGGACCACGCGGAGCGGCCGGGTCCCGGCGACGACGTCGGCGAGGCTCTGGAACACGCGCGGATCCTCGTCCGCGCCGCCGACCTGGTGACCCGGCCCTTCGCAGCCTCGGCCGGCGAGGACGGCGTGCTCGCCGCGCGTGACCGCTACATGGCCGAGGCCGTCGCACGGCTCGTGGACGACGACCCCGAGGCTCGCGTCATGGTCTGGGCGCACAACGGGCACATCGCGAAGGGCACGTACGGGGACCAGGTGCCGGCCCTCGGCAGCAGACTCCGCGAACGGTACGGCGACACCTACTGCGCGCTGGCCCTCCTCTTCGGCAAGGGCTCCTTCCTGGCCCGGCGCGGCAACGACCTCCAGCGCCCGCCGGCCCGCCACCGCATCGGCACCGGCCTCCGCTCCCTGGAGGCCAGACTCACGCACGCCGTACCCGGCGACTACTACGCGGACTTCCGCGCCGCGGGTTCCCCCGCCGACGCCGCGCCCTGGCTGCACGCCCCGCACGCGCAGCGCAGCTTCGGCGCCAACGTCCAACGGTTCCGCTACCGCTTGAATACCGCCCCGCTCGTCCCGGCCGAGGACTATGACGGCATCGCGTTCGTAGCACGCTCGACCTGCTCCCACCTGCTGCCCCCGGCGGACGACTGAGGTTCTCTTACGGCCACAGGTCGAGCGCGGCGTTCAGAGTGAGCTGCCACATCGGTTCGGCACCGGTGCCGAATGCCGCGGCGAGCCCGTACCCCACGGACGTGTCGTACGGGTCCCTGGCACGTTCGGACTCGCCCGCCGCCTCCCAGTCGGCCGACACGCGCCCGTCGCCGCTCGATGTGAAGACGCCGAGCAGCCGCTCGTCCCGCAGCAGCCGGCTGGTGCCGAGGGAGTCCGGAACCAGCAGATAGCTGCACTCCCGCGCCCCTGAGACGACCTCGACCCGGTACGAGCGCCGGGTCAGGAATCCCTTGGACGGCCGCAGGGTCTCCTCTGCACCGTCGACGAGCAGAGTGAGGTGCTCGGGGTCGCGCGTCCCGATCGGCACATGGCTCTCCGGCACGGTGTGCGGGGCCCGCCGGATCTCGACCGGTGGCAGACCGTCCCCGCTCACGCCCAGCGTCCCGGCCTCGTGGTCGAGTGCGATCCGGACCGCGCCGAAGAGCGGATCGTCGGCGGGCACGTACGCGTACGGATTCATCGGGACCCTTGCCTCCTGTTCACACTGGTGATCATCTTGCCTCAGTCTCGTCCGGACGCGGAGGGCCGGTCCCTTTGCGAGAAGCGCGACTGGTTGTAGCCGACAGACGTTCGCCGCCGCGCGCTGTCAGTGAGAAGCCGTTTCTCCACCGATCGCGGTGGGCGTGAGTTCGAGTGTGACCGCCCGGCCGGGTGATCTTTCGGCGGTCTGGGTATCAAGCTCTGGGTATCAAGCCAGGGGTGATCGGCGAGCGAGGGGGCGGACTCGAATGGGGGCAGCGGGCGAGCAGGACCTTGAGGACGGGGACGGCTGGTTGACGAAGGCCGAAGTCCGGGAGATCTGGCCGCAGATCAGGCCGTGCAGCATCAGGGCCGTGGCGCGGGCCAACAGCGTACGTACCTCTGCCGCGCCCTCCCCGGACCTGACCCGCGAGCCGACGTACCACCCGGCCGACGTGCGCCACGTGGCCGCGCGGATCGCCCGGGGTGAGGCCGAGGTCGCGCCCTGGCAGCGCGCTGACTCCGACGCTGCACGCGACGACGCCACACCCGTCCCACCGGTTCGGCAGCCCGTCAGTTGGGGGTCCGAGAACGTGCCGGGGCTGATCCTGCTGGCGATCGTCGTGGGGCTGATCCTCTGGGGCCTGACCTCTCCCGACAACCACGGCACGGTAACGTACTTCGTGCGCTGAGTGCGCTGACTGGCGGTTGCCCCACCGATCTTGGTGATCGTGTGTTCGAGTCTGCCGACTCGGTCGGGCGGTCTCCTGGTCGTCAGGCGGGAACCACCGAGCCGGGCCCCGCCCCGGTGACCAGCGCAAGCCGTTCACCGGCCACCCGGCGTGAGCTGTTGCCTCCACCCTGGTGTCGGGTCCATCGGGTGGTCTCGTGGGGCCCCGGCGGGGGGTTCAGTGGCACAGGGCAGTGGTCACGGCGCGGTCGAGGTTCATCCGGGCCGGTCCGTCGGGGAGTTGGAGGGTGACCGCGATGGTGGCGGCGCGGCCGTCGTCCGTGGCGCCGCCGCGGGTTTCGTACCCGGGGAAGCTGCCGCCGTGGCCCCAGGAGAGGCCGCCGCACGGCAGCGGGCGGCTGACGAGTCCGAGTCCGTAGCGGGAGCCGGGGCCGAAGGTCGCTTCGGCGGGGACCGTGGAGCGCATCTGCGCGAGTTGGGCCGGCGGCAGGAGGCGGCCGGCCAGGAGGGCGCTGAAGAAGCGGTTCAGGTCGGAGCCGGTGGACACCATCTGGCCTGCTGCCCAGCTCCAGGACGGGTCGATGTCCGTGATGTCGCGCAAGGGTCCGTCCCCCTGGTCGCGGTGGTAGCCCCGGGGGTGCGGCGCCCGGATGGTCACTTCTCCGGGGGCGGGAAAGTAGGTGTGGCGCAGCCCGATGCGCTTGATGATGCGCCGGTCGATCTCCTCGGCGAGGGGTCGGCCGGTGACCTTCTGGACGATCAGGCCGGCCAGTACGTAGTTGGTGTTGCTGTACTTCCACCTCTTCCCGGGGGTGAAGTCGGCCGGGTGGCGCAGGGCCGTGGCGAGCAGTTCGCGGGGGGTGTAGGGGCGGGCGTCGTCGCCGAGGTGGTCGCTGTAGTCGGGGAGTCCGCTGGTGTGCTGGAGGAGCTGGCGGACGGTGATGCGCCGCCCGTCGATGCCCTCCCCGCGGACGAGGCCGGGCAGGTGGGTGTCGACGGTGGCGTCCAGGTCCATCCTCCGCTCGGCGACGAGCTGGAGGACGACGACCGCGACGAAGGTCTTGGTGTTGCTGCCGATCCGCACCTGCCCGTCGACGGGCACCGGGGCGCCCGTGCCCAGGTCGCCGAGTCCCGCGGTGGCGGTGCGGGTGCGGCCGTTGCGGTCCTGGACGCTCGCCAGCGCAGCGGGCGTCCCGTCGTCGCGCACCAGCGCGTCCAGGGCCTGCTGGACGGAGTCCGGCCTGACGGCGGCGGAAGCAGAGGCCGCGGGCGGCGCGAGGGTACCCAGGGTGAGGAGGCCGAGGGCCACCGCGGTCGCGGCGCGCAGGGCCCGGGGGCGCCGCGCGCCCTGCGGCCGGACCGTCGGACTCGGCCCTCGGTGTGATGGTCCGCGCATGCGTCGGCTCCTGTTCGGTCGTGGGATCTCAGGTCGGGCCACCGGGTGGTCGGCGTGATCGCCGGGCGTCCTGGTCATCCGCACAGGGCCCTGTCCACGGCGTCCTTCACGTGCTGCACAACCGCCTCGTCCGTGGGAATGGCGGTGACCGCGACGGCCGCGGCGCGGCCGTCGTCGGTGACGCCGCCCCGGGTCTCGTACCCCGCGATGTCGCCGCCGTGGCCCCAGGAGACACCGCCGCACGACAGCGGCCTGCTGGTGAGCCCCAGGCCGTAGCGGAGGCCGGAGGTCCCGGCCGGAACGGTCGTGCGCATCTCGGCGAGTTGGGCCGCCGGGAGGAGACGTCCGGCCAGGAGTGCGGTGAAGAAGCGGTTGAGGTCGGAGTTGGTGGAGATCAGCTGGCCCGCGGCCCAGCCCATCGAGGGGTCCATCTCCGTGAAGTCGCGCAGTGGTCCGTCGGCCGGGTTGCGGTGGTACCCCCGCGGGTGCGGCGCCCGGATGGTCATCTCTCCGGGTGCGGGGAAGTAGGTGTGGCGCAGCCCGATGCGCTTGATGATGCGCCGGTCCATCTCCTCCGCGAGGGGGCGGCCGGTGACCTTCTGGACGATCAGTCCGGCCAGCACGTAGTTGGTGTTGCTGTACCCCCACTTCTCCCCGGGGTCCCCGTCGGCCTTGTGCTGGAGGGCGATGTCGAGCAGCTCGCGGGGCTCGAAGTACCGGTTCCTGATCTCGTCGTCGTCGACGTGGATGCCGTACTCGGGCAGTCCGCTGGTGTGTTGGAGGAGATGGCGGACGGTGATGCGCCGGCCGTCGATGCCCTCCCCGCGGACGAGGCCGGGCAGGTAGGTGTCGACGGTCGCGTCGAGGCCGACCTTTCCCTCGCCGACCAGTTGCAGGACCACGGTGGCGGTGAACGCCTTGGTGTTGCTGCCGATCCGTATCCGGCCGTCCCTGGGCACCGCCGCGCCGGTGGCCAGGTCACCGGTTCCCGCGGTGTACGTGCGGGTGCGGCCGTCCCGGTCCTGGACGCTCGCCAGCGCGGCGGGCATCCCGTCGTCGCGCACCAGGCGGTTCAGGGCTTGCTGGACGGCGTCCGGCTTGGCGGCGGCGGAAGCGGAGGGTGCCGAGGGGGCGGAGGCGGAGGTGGCGGAGGTGGCGGGAGCGGAGGCGGCGAGCGGGGTGAGGGGGCCCAGCGTCATGGCGCCGATGGCCAGCGCGGCCGCGGCTGCGGCCGACACGGCTCGTCGGCGCCCACCGCCCTGCTGTCGTGTCGAGGTACGGGGGAAGCCCTGCCGGTTCTGCGGATGCATGGATCAACTCCTGGCGGATCGTGCGGTGTCGGGGCATGTGGTGTCGGGGAATGTGGTGTCGGGGCACGATCCTGGCCTCCGGGGCCGCTCGGCCGCATCGCGGGAAGGCGGGAGACGTCACTCCCCCGATCGGGGGAGGCTGCCGGCCGGCTGCCCGACGATACTGGCGACCATGATCAGGGGAATCCGGCCGCTGCTGCGCGGCTCCACGTACTCGGGTGTGCTGTTCGCCTACTGCGGAGCGCTGGCGAGCCTTCCGCTGCTGCCTCTCGCCCTGTTGCCGGCGCTGGCGTGGAGATCGGCGCCCGAAGGCGTGCAGATCCTTCTGGTGCTGCCGCTCTGGGCGGTACTGGTCGCCGCGGCCGGCCTGGCGCGCCCCGTGCGGAGGGCGCTGGTCGCGTCCGCCCGGCGGCTGTTGCGGGTACCGCTGCCCACTCCGCTGGCCGGTCGCCGCAGGTCCGGTGCGTCCGGCCTCGACCGCTGGCGGACCCCGCTCTGGCTGGTTCTGCACGTGGCCGTCGGGTGGACGGGGGCACTGGCGAGCGGGGTGCTGTTCATCATGGGCCTGTCCCTGCCCGGGAACTGGCTCGGCGGCGAGGCGCGGGCGAGCCTGTTCGGCACGTCGGTCCGGGTGACGGGCGGGTGGAGCTGGGTGGTGGGGGCCGTGTGCGTCCTGCTGGCGGTGGGCGTCTGCGTCCTGGTGACGAAGGCCCTGCGGTGGGCGGCGCCGCGGCTGTTGGGGCCGTCGGCGGCCGAACGGCTCGCGCTGGCCGCCGAGCGGGAGTTGCTGCTGGCCGAACGCAACCGCATCGCCCACGAGTTGCACGACTCGATCGGGCACACGCTGACGGCGGCCACCATCCAGGCGGCGGTGGCGGGCGAGATGCTCTCCGCCGACCCGGTGGCGGCGCGGGCCGCCATGCGCAGCATCGAGGAGTCGACGCGGGCCGCGCTGGAGGACCTGGACTACGTCCTCGGAGTGCTGCGCGAGGAACAGTCGGGGACGGCGCCGACCCGGACCCTGGCCGACCTCCCCGAGCTGCTGGACCGCCTGAGGCACGCGGGGGCGGTGGTCGAACCGGAACTGACCGGCGACCTCGCGCAGGTGCAGGGGACGCTGTCCCGGGCGGCGTACCGGATACTCCAGGAGGGGCTGACGAACGCGCTGCGCCACGGGGCGGGCGGCCCGATCGGGGTCCGGGTGGCGGCCGGGCCGGACGGCCTGGACCTCACGGTGGTCAACAGGACGGGGGCGCGGACGGGCCCGGGCCCGGGTCCGGGTGCCTTTCCGACCTCCGGCCACGGCCTGTCCGGACTGGCCGAGCGCGTGAGGCTGTTGCACGGCGGGTTCGAGGCCGGCCCGGACGGGACAGAGCACTGGAGGCTGGCCGTACGGCTGCCGGTGCGGGCGTCGGCGTGAGCGGATCGGCTGCCGGTGCGGGCGTCGGCCTGAGCGGGTCCGCCGCGGGCGGCGGCACGGCCCGGCACGCCGTGCCCGGGGCCGCCGTCACCGGGAG